>NZ_LNGG01000006.1:0-153997 GCF_011057735.1 Fervidobacterium sp. 2310opik-2
CATGACATGGTTACAATGAACACAACGAGGGTAAGGGAAAGAGAAGAGTTTGTGTTTTTTGGTGAAAGAAAGTTTAAAGTAACGCTTGCAGTCTTTGCAAAAGAAGATTTGGTTTTTGAACTTATCATGACCGTTTTTGATGAAGTTAGAAGAGCCACAATGAGGGCATTTGAGTTGGATATTAGTCATGTCGGGATACCTCCTTATTGAGAGTATATTGGGGGGTGTCCCCTATTTAAGAAGATAATATGATTTTTGAAATTTATCAATACCTTTGGTTAACAAAATCTTGAAAAAAATCGGAGGTGTTTTTTTGAACATTACCATTGGAAAATATATTCCAAAAGATTCTGTGATTCATAAAATAGATCCACGGGCAAAATTGATAAGTGTGATAATTCAAATTACTTTAGTTATGCTTGTGAGTAATTTAATTGAATATATAATTCCTGTATCGCTTTTCATTATATTGATGTACCTTTCAAAAATAAAGCCAATAGCTTATTTAAGAAGTTTGAAAAGTATGTGGTTTTTAATACTTTTCGCAGGGTTAGTCCAATATTTTGAAGGTGGTGTTGTTTCTGCGTTGTATATAATTTTAAGATTAGTATTGGTATTTTTATTTGCCTCAATGTTGACTTACACAACACCACCACTTTTAACAGCGAGAGGCATTGTCGAAATGTTAAAATATGTAAAGGTCAAAGAAGAAGCTCGCGAAGATTTTGGTATGATGTTAGCTATATCGATAAGATTTATCCCTGTACTATTAGACGAAACTGACCGAATAATTAAAGCACAACTTTCAAGAGGTGCTAAGTATTCTGAAAAGGGTATAAGAAACAAACTCTCTGCTGTTACAAGCATAATAATTCCGTTGCTCGTTTCATCTTTAAGGAAAGCAGAGGAGCTTTCTCTTGCACTTCAAGCAAGAAAATATGGTCTTGGTAAACGAACGCACTATTACTCACTCAAATGGAACATTTCAGATACTGTGTTTTTATTATCCAATATAGCCGTACTTGCTATTGTAATTGTGATAAGGCTTTTTTGAATTTTAAAGATATTTCTTCAATTTCTTCCTCATTTATATTCAATGGTAATAGAAATCTTATAGTCCCATTTCCAAGTATATTTACTAAAAGTCCATGTTCTAAAAATACCTCCGCTTTTAATACATTGTTTTTGGCTAATGAAATACCTCTCATAAGTCCCATTCCTTTCACTGAGCTAACAAAACTTAAACGTTTGAATTTTTCTTCGAATAACTCTCCCATTTTTTCAACATGTGCCAATAACTTTTCATCAATCATCTCAAGTACAGCTCTTCCGCCAGCTAAAGCTACAGGGTTAGGTGCAAACGTCGAACCGTGTTCACCTTTATTTAGTACATCCGCGTACTCACCAAGCATAATACATGCACCTAAAGGTACCCCACCACCAATTCCCTTTGCCAAAGTTACGATATCCGGTTCTACGTCAAAATGCTGGTATGCATAGAATTTCCCAGTTCTTCCTAAACCGCTCTGGACTTCGTCTACTACAAGTATAAATCCTTTCTCTTTTTTGTATCGAGATATGATATTTAAAATATCGTTAGGTATCACATCAAGACCTCCGCTACCGTGAATAACTTCTACAAATACCGCTGCAATGTCACTTTCTCTTTCAAAAAAATTGGTAACGGTATCATTATCATATGGCAAGAATACAACATCTTGGTCATTGACAAACTGTTCTCTTATGTTCGGGAAACCTGTTACACTCAAAGCTTTCATCGTCCTACCGTGAAAATTCTTATCAAATGAAACTATTTTCCCACTTTTACGAACTTTTCTTATAATTTTTAAAGCACATTCTGTACTCTCTGCTCCAGAATTTGTGAAAAAAACTCTTCCATCTTTTTTGGTCTCTTTTACTAATCTTTCAGCGATAAACTCCGCATCTTCGTCTAAGAAAAAGTTTGATAAATGGACATACCTTTCCATTTTACGTTTCATTGCATCTATTATCTTCTCATGGTTATGTCCAAAGAGCAGAACACCAATGCCCATAAATGTGTCGATGTATTGATTCCCTCTATCATCCCAAAGGTATATGCCTTTTCCTCGTGATATTTTCATCGGATAGCGATTGTAAGTATTGGCGATATAGCTCACGTAACTCACTCCCTGTCATTTTATGTTAAATTTTACAATTCAAACGCCTCACAGATTCTCTTAACAAGCATCTCAGCTTTATCTTCCGGAACAAGAACTGATATCTTTATCTCGGATGTCGTTATTAATTCTGGTTCTACTTGCTCACTTTGCAATACTTCCAAAAGTTTTGATGCAACACCGTAACTTGACCTCATACCAGTACCAACAACCGTTATCTTTGCAAATTGTCCGTAAAAATGATACTTCGCACCATAGACCGAAAGTGTTTCGTTCAATAGCTCTTCAATCTTTCCAACACCATCGGGCACAACCGTAAAAGAAACATGTGTTGATGAACCGTTCTTAACAAGTGAAATCATATCTACATTTATGCCTTTATCGGCAACTCTTTTGAATATATCGGCGATAACCGTGGCTTCGTTTGGTAAATCCATAATTGAAACTTTCATCTGATTTCTATCCAAACTTACACCCGTTACAACAGGCTCTTCAAGCCATTCTGGTAATCTGTCAACCACCCACGTTCCCTCCTCCTGTGAAAATGAAGAAGCACAGTAAATTTTTACATTATACTTTTTTGCTATTTCAACAGACCTTGAGTGAAGGACTTTTGCGCCAGTCGCGGCAAGTTCAAGCATATCATCATAGGTTATATAATCCCATTTCTTTGCATTCGGATATAACCTTGGGTCACACGAATAGACACCAACAACATCACTGTAAATCTCACAATCGCACTTTAATTTCGCAGCTAGAGCAACTGCAGAAGTATCCGATCCACCGCGACCGAGTGTTGTGAAGTGACCATCTTCTGTAACCCCCTGAAATCCGGTAACAACAATTACGTCGTATTCTTTCAAATATTCTCTTAAATGAGAAACACTTATATCCATTATCCTTGCGTTTGTATGGTGCTTTGTGGTTAATATCTTCGCTTGGAATGCGTTTAGAGATATTGCGTTTATTCCCATATCTTTTAAAGTAATTGCAACAAGGGCACACGAAACTTGTTCACCAGTTACAAGGAGCATATCTAATTCTCTTTCATCAGGCCTTTGTGAAAGTGATTTGGCAAGGTTTATAAGCTGGTCTGTTGTCTTCCCCATAGCTGAAATAACTGACACAACTTTGTACCCTTCTTGAACTTTTTTGGCAATTCTATTAGCAACATTCTTTATTCTATCCGTATCAGCAACCGAAGAACCTCCATATTTTTGTACAACTACCCTCACTATTCCTCACCTCAATTTTCTTAATTCTTCGATGAGCTGTGTTTTACTTATAGTTTTTTCATCAACTTTTTTAATTACTTTTGCTGGAACACCCGCAACCACCGTGTAAGGTGGAACATCTTCAACAACGACCGCACCAGCCGCAACAACGGAGTGTTCACCAACCCTTACACCTTCTAAAATGACCGCGTTTGCACCTATTACAACGTTATCTTCTATAATCACTGGTTGAGCACTTGGTGGTTCAACAACCCCGGCGATAACACTCCCAGCACCAATGTGACAATATTTTCCAATCCTTGCTCTTGCACCAATAACAGTATTCATGTCAATCATTGTACCTTCACCAATGATAGCTCCCAAATTAATTACCGCACCCATCATAATAACTGCGTTATTACCTATTTCAACATATTCACGAATTATCGCGCCAGGCTCTATTCGAGCGTTAAATTTTGAAATATCGGAAAGTGGTATAGCCGAATTATGTGCTATGTATTCAACTTTAAAAGAAGTGATTGAATTGTTTCGGAGTATTTCTTTTATATATTCGTAATTTCCAAAAAGCACACCAAAATCTTGACCACCAACAAACTCAAATTCTTTACCGTATCCTTCGAAATCACGAATATCCAAAGCCTTTAAGTTACCACTTACGTAAACTCTAACTATGGTTTTCTTCTTACTGTTAGCTATGAGTTGTATTATCTCTTCACTGGTTAATTCACTTACCTTCTTATTGGATATATCAGCCATATTCATTCCCCCATTTTTTGTCTAAAATTCATTTAAAACATCTGAGTATGAATAAAAACCCTTATTTTTTTCCAAGGCAAACAATGCTGCTTTTCTAACACCTAAAGAAAATGCCCTCCTTGATAAAGCTGTGTGCTTTATTTCTATAACTTCTCCAGCGTTTGAAAATATAACTACATGTTCACCAAAAACACCACCTATTCTTAGAGAGCTTATAGGTATTTCACGACTCAGAGAGTTCTTTAGCATTATCGCTGTTCCTGAAGGTGCGTCTTTCTTTTGATTGTGATGAATCTCGACTATAGCACCATCCCAATCTGAAAAGTATTTACCAAAACTTTCCAAAATAGATTTCAAAATAGCTATACCTTGCGAAAAGTTATAACTTTGAACGACAGGAACAATATTTGATAACTCTCTTAACCTATCGAAATCTTCGCCTGTTAAAGCAGTTGTACCTATCACAAGTGGGCATGAAAATTTCTGGCATAGTTCAATAGTTTTATCAAGCGCTGACCTATTTGAAAAATCTATTATTACATCTGGTCTATCTACTATTTCTTCTAAACCAATATCTATTTTCATGACCAGCTCATCACCTATACTTGAAAAATAATCTATTATCTCTCTTCCCATCTTCCCGTTGGCACCAATAACTCCGTATTTCATGATAATACACCAACTTTCTTCATAACTTTTTCCAAAAGCTCTACAGTTGATTGTTTTGCTGGAACAAGTGGTAATCTGAGTTCATTTTTAATTATTCCAAGCAAATTTAAAGCAGCTTTTACCGGAATTGGATTAGTCTCTACGAAGAGAACCTTCATAAGTTCTAAGTATTTGAAATGAATATTCCTAGCTGTGACAACGTCATTTTGAAGAGTTTTATTTGCTAATTCTACCATCTGTTCTGGAATAATGTTTGAAGCCACTGAAATAACACCTTTTGCACCGGCGCATATCATATGAAAAGCTCTATCATCATTTCCAGAGTATATGTAAAAATCACCATTGGTTAGTCTGTATATTTCATCAGCTTGATTGACATCAGTGTTTGCCTCTTTTATCGCCACTATGTTTTTACAATCACTTGCGAGTCTTGCAACCGTCTCAGGTGAGATGTTTACACCTGTTCTACTTGGAACATTGTAAATTATTATTGGCTTAGATAAACGCTCAGATAAGTATCTATAATGCGCGTATAACCCCTCCTGTGTTGGTTTGTTGTAATACGGTGTAACAATTAACAGTGCATCTGCTCCCGATTTCTCAGCACTCAAGGAAAGTTCTAACGTCTTACGAGTATCGTTTGTTCCCGTACCAACTATAACTTGCGCTTTTTCCTCGCAGATTTGCTTTGTCAAAGCCACAAGTTTTTCACGTTCCTCAACAGTCAATGTTACTCCTTCACCGGTTGTCCCTGCAACAACGATAGCTTTAACCCCCGATTCAATCTGCCATCGGACTAACTTTTCGTACGAACCATAATCAACCTCACCATTACTAAACGGTGTCACAATTGCTGTGCCTACGCCTGTAAACATTTCAAAGCCATGAATCTTTATTCCACCCTCACTCATGTTCGACCCTCCCTTCAAGATAAACCTCATTCTCTTTAAACAAAACATGCAACACACCACCAAGTGACAAAACTTTGATTTCATCAGGCTGTTTACCATCTTTTAAAATGTAATACTTATAATAAAACGACGTTGAAGTAATTCCAGAACCACAAGATTTTGTCTCGCGCTCTACACCGCGTTCAAAAGTTCTTACCCTAAGAAATTTCTCTTGAACTACATCGTAAAAATTAACATTTGCATCAAAAATCCTTCGAATTTCAGGTGCCACATTTTCAATATCTATAAAATCTACATTTTCAACTCGTATCACGATGTGTGGAACACCTGTTTCGATAAGAGCTCCTTGAAAACTTTCGTAAGATATTTGTTTTACATATTTTGGATTGGGCATTTGAACAGATACATCCTCATCAACTAATGCCTTTAACATCCCTGAAGTTGTTGAAAATAAAACTTCTCCACTTAAACCATAGTATTCCTTCAAATAATTAACAAACGTTCTTGCACCGTTACCGCAAAATGCCGCCCTTTTACCATCTCTGTTGAAATAATCCATATGAAACAAATTGTTATTCCTTTCAACGAATATCGCCCCATCACGATTTTCAACACTTTTGAGTACTATTTCAGACTTTTCAGAATCATCTAGAGTGTTATCCAGACAATCTATTAATATAAACGTGTTACCGTTAGCGTTGTACTTGTAAATTTTTAATTTTTTATCCATCAAAATCACTCGCCTGACTTGACGGATATTTTATTCAATTCAATATGCTTTTCCATAATTCTAACGGCATTTGTCGCAGCACCAACACGAAGATTATCAGCAACAACCCACACACCGAATGTATGTGCATCAAACAACCTTATTCTACTTACATGTATGTAATCATCCTTTTCAACTTCGATCGGTGTAACAATGTCTTCGTGAACAACGACATCTTCACCACTTGAAATAGTATCGATTAAATCTTCTTTTGACATGATTGGAAAGAGGGTTCTGGCAATAATACTTTCAGAATGACCTATCCTAACAGGCACTCTAACCGTTGTAGGATAAACATTCACAGAACGAGAATTTAAAATCTTTTTAGTTTCATTTATCATCTTCCATTCTTCTTGAGTTATATCGTCTACTATACTCCCAATAAGTGGGATAACATTATGCGCAATTTGTCTCGCAAAAACAGAATAACGGTTACTACCAGCAAGTTGTTCTTCGTATTCTCTTATAGCCTTATACCCTGCACCTGAAACTGCTTGGTACGTAGAAACAAAAATCTCGTGGAGTTGGTATCTATCGTGTACTCTGTAAAGTGCCAGGACCATCTGGATAGTTGAACAATTCGGATTTGCAACTATTCCCTGGTAATTTTTCAATAAATGACCGTTGATTTCAGGAACAACCAATGGAATCTCAGGTACCATCCTAAATGCCGAAGAATTATCGATAACTACTGTCCCAGCTTCAGCCGCAATAGGTGCGAATTCTTTCGAAACATCTGAACCAGCGGAAAATAGTAAATAATCAAAGCCTTCTTTCATAGCATCTGGAGTAAGCCTTTCAACTAAAACTTCCATACCCCTAAATTTCATAACCTGCCCAGACGATCTTTCAGAAGCAAATAACCTAATCTCTGAAATTTCCACTTTGGAATTCTCCAAAACTTCCACCATGTTTCTACCAACCGCACCTGTTGCACCAACAATACCTACCTTCAACATAACTCCAACCTCCCTTTAAACCTAAATTGTAAAATTTATGAAATCTATAAAAAAAGCGGGCTACAGATTTAACTGTAGCCCGCTTTAGGTGATTTACTTGCGTTTATTTATTCCATGCCAAACGCAAGCTGACCACCTTCCAGCGGGCAGCTGCGTTTAGCTTTCTTATTCATTTTGCTGAAATTATTGTTTAAAAGGTCTGCTTGACTTTTTAATTCCATACCTTCAATACTCCCTATCAAAAAGTGTTAAATCTTTTGGATAAATTATACAAAAAAACTCCCATATTTGTCAAGATAAATTTGAAAAAAATCGAAAATCTTACTTAATCTCTATAATGATTCATATATCTTTATTTTCTATTTTTTTGTAAAAATTATCTTTCATCTCATACATCAATTTATCTGCTTTAAATAATGCCTCTTGTAAATTTGAGGAACCTGAGACAACACCGTAAGAGAAATCTGGTTTCAATTCGTGAGATGAGTTAAACTTCTCTTTTGCATTGTCCATTATTTCCTTCGCTTTTTCAACAGGGCAATCTTTTAAAACAACCAAAAACTCATCTCCACCCATTCGAACTATCGAATCAGATTTTCTTATAACCGACCTTAAAGTATTAACTAACAATTTGAGTATCTGATCACCAACATCGTGCCCATAATTATCGTTAATCTGTTTGAATCTATTTAAATCTATATAGGCCAGAGCATCGTTTTCAGAAATTTTAATCTCCGAAAGTGCGCCCCTTGTATACGCACCTGTCAGACTATCTGTAATACTTTTCATATGTGCTAAAGAAATACCAACAACCATATCTCTGTACTCGTTAACAAGACTGTACGCAAAACCACCGAATAGAGCTATGATGCCATACATAGACAGTAATTTTTGATTTCTTGAAAGAAACATTACAAAACCATCATGGATAACTGTTAAAGCAAAGAAAAATGAAAAAGCAATTTGTGCAGGTGAATATGTTTTGAAAATTACTATAACTAGATATATTGCATTTAAAAACAACATAACAGCGATGTTATTTGTAAACGTTTTTAAAAAATAATGACTTGGAGACAACAACAATATTGCTGCCGATAGGAAATTAATAAAAATGAATATCTTTGCACCAATGGATATCTTTCCACTAAATAGCTTAAAAATTCCGTAAATCAAAGCAGCGAAAGCCAAATAAGCAGATGAAACAAATATCTTTCTAAGTATAAGTATTATCGTATAACTTCCCGTAGTTGGTATTGGAAGAAGATCAAGCATCCAAATTGCTCCTAGCAAACTTGACATTGATAAATGAAGGTATGCACTTTTTTTCTCTTTCGAAAGGCTGCGGGAGATAAGGTACAATATGATAGATAATGTCATAGCAAGTCCAATACTTGTCAATAAAAGTATATTTGTCATTAAGTATGAAATCAAATATTTATACTTCTCATTCTCAGGTATAATAGTAGGTACAAAGTCTATACCTATTTCATAAATGCCAGAGATCTCTATTGTTATCTCACTTGTATCTAACGGAATTTGAAAAAGAAAAGGTTGGTACCAAAAATGCCCATTACGACTTTCAGAAAACCCATAACTTCCAATTAATCTGTTATTTGAATAAACCGCCAAATAACTTCCATCAACCTGTGGTAAATAAAGATAATAAACCTTATCACCAAAATAATTTTTTTCAAGTTTCGAGAAAAATATTACTGTTGCTGGCTTTCTTAATATCTCGTAATACGGAACTTTTATTTGCTTAATTTCTATACTATCAACATTGTTCTCACGTATCATTGTCCAATCTTGAATCTTGTAACCTTGGACTGATATCGAATATCTCATAATCATAACTAAAAGCAAAAATACTAAAAATGCTATAAAATAATATATAAAAGAGAATCTAATGAGCGAAATAAATTTAAAGACTTGTTCATTTGTTCTCATTCTTATCCTCCCAAATAAGCATCAATGAAAATAATATCTTTAATAATTATATCACAACAAAACAGAAGAAACGAAAGACTTTTTTAAGGAGGTCTACTGAATTGATTATACATATAGAACTACTAGACAAAGATTTGCTTTTAACACCCCATTCGTTTGAAAGAATGTTAGAAAGGCAAATAAACTTCGAGGAGCTAAAAGAGCTTTTAGAGTCAAAAGATTCACAGGTAATCTTTCAAAAGAATGGAAACATAAGGATAACAAATGGAAAATTATCAGCAGTAATAAGATGGTCTGGACGTGAATTTTATCTCGTCACTGTCTATAGAGATTAAATAAAAAAACCGCCCTTTCGGGCGGAAAATACTAAATGCTCGGAGTTGCAGGGTGAGTGGAGGGTGAGTTTATATTATTTTTAAAATATTTTCTAAAGGCTGTCTGTTTCTTTCACTTTGTTCCGCTTGAGTATGTTTTTCGTTAAGCATCTCAAAATTTCCCCAGTATCCAACTGCGATTATGGTTATAACGATACCGTCTATCCCTAAGATTTCCTTAACTTTCAACGGATCGTATCCAGCTACCGGATGTGCAACTAAACCCATTTGCGTTGCTTGAGCGAGTAAAAATCCAACAGCCGTACCTGTATCAAAAAGTGCGTAATTTCTTCCATCGCTTAATTGGCAACCAAAATCATTCTTAGTATATACCACTATTAAAGCAGGCGCGTGTTTCATCCAATAATTTCCTTCGCTTAATGCACTATGAATTTGTCGGAGCCTTTCTTGAGTTCTCACTATTACAAATCTCCATGGCTGCTTATTCATACAAGAAGGTGCAAGATGTGCCGCTTCAACAAGCTTTTTCAAATCTTCATCACTCACTGGAACAGGCATTATACCTCTAAACGCACGCCTAACTTTTATACTATCCAAAATCTTTTTGTCTTCATCAATTAATTTCTTGTACTCTTCTAAAACTTCTTTCGCGTGCCCTTGAACACTAACTTTAATCCATTCTCTCCTGATTCTTCCCCATGGGTCAATGATAAAGGTTGAACGTATTAATTTACCATCTTTAACAACGCCAAATTGTTCGGCAACTTTTTTATCAGGATCGGATAGTAATTTTACCTTTAATCCTCTTTTTGATTTGAATTTAGAAATCGCATTACAATTATCTGGTGATATACCGATAACATTTCCATTAAATTCGTCTATTAAATGTGTAAAATCGATACCTTCCATTGTACAACCTGGAGTATCCGCTTTTGGATAAAAATACACAACGGTGTATTTACTAAGAAGGTTCACCGATGAAAATTCATTTCCATCTTCATCTTTCAGGACAAATTCAGGCACTGTTTTATAATTACTATCAACTTTCACCATGTTAATCATAATTCAATCCCCCTATACGCTACTGGTGTTTTATTGTTTTTGTAAGGAGCTAATTGTTCCTCAAAAACTGGCTTATTTGGATTTTTGTATATAACACCAAGGGCTAATTTATTTGTATCCGTAGCTATTTTGAACGCAGCCTCTCTATCTGTTGGATCGTAATTATCTGGAAGTAAATATGTATTTTCTCTGTACCATTGATATGTGTTAACTTTATTAAACGTAACACATGGTTGGAGTATATCCACAAGTGCGTAACCTTTGTGTCGTATAGCCATCTTTATTAGTTCGACTGTCAAATTAAAATTCCCAGAAAAACTCCGCGCAACAAAAGACGCATCTAAAGCCACGGCAACTGCTATTGGATTGAACGGATCAACATATGTACCTTCAAATTGGAGTGTTGTTACCTGACCACGGGCAGTTGTCGGTGAAGCTTGACCTTTCGTTAAACCATATATCTGGTTGTCGTGTACAATATTCGTTATATTTGGGTTTTTTCTTATTGTATGTATAAAGTGATTACCACCTTCACCATAAGTACATCCATCTCCACTTTCTGCAATAACTATCAACTCTGGATTAACCATCTTTATAGCAACTGCCGCTGGAAGTGACCTTCCATGCAAACCATTGAACATATGAGCTTTAACATACTGTGGCATCTTCGCAGCTTGCCCAATGCCAGATACAACAACAACTCTTGTGGGTTCTATTTCAAGTTGTGCAAGAGCCGTCTTAAGTTCATTTATAATCCCAAAATTTCCACATCCTGGACACCAAGCTATATCCGCATCTGGTATATCGTAAATCTTTGTTTCAAACATTTCAATCATCCTCCTTCTAACTTTCTAACTTCCTTTTAATTCCGTGATAACGCTTTTCAAATCAATTGCTTTCCAATCTTTTCAACCAATTCTTCGACAGAAAACACGTACCCACTGTATTTCAATATTTTATTTGAAGTATCTATCCCAAGTTCCAATTTCAAAAGATTCGCAAATTGACCCGTAGCGTTTTGCTCGACGAATATAACCTTTTTCGCTTTCTTGAAATATTCTTTAACATGCGGAGCAATTGGATAAACTTGTGAGAAGTGGAGTACTGCAACCTTTTCATTTCCTAATTTTTCAACAGCTTCTTTTACTATCTGTTGTGTTGAACCCCAGCATACTGTTAAATACTCGTAATTTGGATCTCCAAAGAGTTTTGGTTCAACAAAATCATCCAATATTTTGTCCAACTTTCTAAGTCTCTTATCAACCATCTTAACTCTCACTTCTTCACTTTCTGTTATATGACCATACTCATCGTGCTCATCACTATCAACTCTAACCAAACCTTTCCCATATCCTGGTATTCCACGAGGTGAGATACCATCTTCTGTGATTTCATAACGCCTGTAATTTTCATCGGTTTTTACGATATATCTTTCAACCTTCACTTCAGGCATATCCTGAACATTGTAAAATGAATCTAAGAAGTACTCATCAGTAAGAACAAAAACAGGTACTTGATACTTATCAGCAAGATTAAACGCTTTAGCAGATAATTGGTAAGCTTCACATAAATTTCCAGGAGCGTAAATTATCCTTGGAAAATCTCCATGTCCTGCGTACAGTACAAGATTTAAATCTCCTTGTTCTGTTCTCGTTGGGAGTCCAGTCGCTGGTCCTGGTCTTTGCCCTAGATGGACTACGATAGGCGTTTCTATCATCCCAGAAAGGCTGATAGCCTCAGTCATTAATGCAAATCCTCCACCAGATGTTGAAACCATAGCGCGTGCTCCTGCATACCATGCAGCAATTGCCATATTAGCTGCCGCTATCTCGTCTTCTGCTTGATCGACTAATATACCATACTGGGAAGATAATCTTGATAGTTCCGTAAAAACTGTAGTTGCAGGTGACATTGGATAAGATGAGATAAAATTACACCCACCAGCAATTGCACCCTTAGCAACGGCTTCTGAACCATTCATTAGTATTTGATTTTTTACTCTTTCATCTGATTTTATTTCTATTCTCAAATCAAGTTCTTTACCAATTTCATAACCTTTCAGAGCTGCGTTGATATTTGCCTTGATAACTTCCTCTGATTTTTTCTTAAAATACTCAGATATATGTTTTACCAATGCTTCCTCATCGGCCCCTATAATTCCTGAGAGCACACCTATCGCAACCGAATTCTCGTAAATCTTGTTTCCAAAACTCTCCGCAATTTCTTCAAACTTTACGCTAAGCGAGTTTTCTTCGTTGGATACGTATTTTGGATTTCCAAGAATGATTGTATCCTTCGTTATCCTTTTTCTAAGTCTATCAAGAGAGTTATCATTTAATGGAACAAGGATATCGATTCTATCAACGTAAGCATAAACGGGTTTTTCTGATATCCTTATCTCCGTTGAATTATTTCCACCTCTAACCCTTGACATGTATTCTTTTGTTGCAAATACATAAAATCCAGAGTCCTTCGCAACCCTCGTCAAGATATGTTCAACTGTTTGAATTCCTTGACCAGCTGCACCACTGAGAACTATCGATACTTCATTTTTCCTTATTTCTTGCATTTAAAAACACCTCCTAAATTTCTAACCAACTTTTACTATGCAAATTATTCAGAGAATATCTTCTCAAATACCTCTTTATTCAAAATGTATACTTTTTCACTCATTAAATCTTCCATTGCTTTCAAATAATGTTCTGGTTTAACTTTTGGAATCAAATTGTATTTTGCAATAGTTGCAAGAACTGCTGTATTTTGCATTCTTGCATCTGGTAGGTCGTAAAATACTCTATGAACACTTATATTATTTTCCTTTGCAAAATTATCGATTTCCACACTTTGAATTTCTTTTTCTTTTCCAAGTCTGACGGGCAATGGTTGCCACGATGTATCGTAGTATACAAGTGTGCCTCCGGGTTTAAGATAACTTAGCCCCCTCATAGCCTCGTGACGTTCAAGTGCTATAACAAGATCAACCTCACCTGGGATAACCAAAGGTGAATTAACATTTCCTATCTTCAAATGCGATGAAACAACACCACCTCGTTGTGCTAAACCGTGTGTGTCAACACCGACGCACCTTTGTCCGCTGTAATCAACTGCTCTGATAAGAACTTCACTTAATGTTCCTATACCTTGCCCACCAACACCAACCATAAATACACTAAAAGTTTTAATTTCTTTTATTGCTTGTGTCATTTTACATCACCTGCACTTTTGGTATTATCAACTTTTTCAAATTTTTCAAATTCAAGTGCGCCACTTGGACATACGCCAATACACGAACCATCACCTATGCAAAGATCCTTATTGACGTATATACTCCCTTTTGAATCTCTCTGGAAAGATGGACAGGCGAATTTTGTAATACATACATTTGCAAGTGTGCATTTGTTCGTTACACTCATCTGTGGTACTTTAACGATTCCCTTTCTTCTTCTTTCCCTTGTAAACTTGAGCATACATGGATGTTTAGCTATAACCACATTGAATTCAGGTGTATCTAACGCTTGTTTCAATATCTCTTCTAACTTATCTATTTGGTATGTATCAACTTCCCATATATGTTTAACACCCATAGCTTCCAATAAATTCTTTATTTTTATTCTCTTTCCAGGATGGTCTTGATGTCCCGTCATAGCTGTTGTGCCATTTTCCATAACCACAAGTGTGAAATTATGGTTGTTGAAAACGGCATTGATTATTCCAGGGAGGCCAGCGTGGAAGAACGTTGAATCACCTAAAAACGCTACGACCTTTCTTGTTGTGTTGAACAAACTTAAACCTGAAGCTGTACCTGTGGAATGCCCCATCGACAACAAAACCTGCCCCACTTCATACGGTTCCAAAAATCCTAACGTATGGCATCCTATGTCTGCAACAGAGATATCATCCTTTGAAAGAATCTTAGAAAGTGCATAAAAAACTGGTCTGTGTCCGCAGCCTGGACAAAGTTGTGGTGGCCTTTGTATAACACGGATGTTTCCAACTTTTTTGGGAAATTCGTAAACTAAATCAGGCCACACTTTTTTCAGAACATCTCTCACCTTCTCAGGTGTATATTCACCAATCCAATCTTCTAAATCTATCTTCCCAATTATTTTTGTATTTATGCCCTCTTCGTAGGCCATTGATTTAACGTATTGCTCAATAAAATCATCAAGCTCTTCTAAAATCTTAACTTCTTCGTGTGATTTTAGAAATTCAATTACAGCTTTTCTTGGCAAAGGATAAACCATACCAAGTCTTAAAACATCTACTTTTTCAACGTTATCACCAAGTACATCTAAAAGTGAAAGATAAGGTAGTCCAGCAGTTATAATCCCTCGATTGGAGTGGTTTTTTGACATATAAACAAACTCTTCGGAAACTTTTACCCACTCGCTTAATTTTTCTAAAGCTCTTCGCTTCATTACAGGTACGTTGTTACCTATTGGTATATATGGACCATTTTTCTTAACATCGAAAATGGGTAATCCTACCTGCGAAGAAGTGTAACTCCCAAAGCTTACTTTTTGCTTAAAATGGGCCGTGTGAGTTGTTAATCTAAAAATTACTGGCGAGCGTAACTTTTTAGAATATTCGACTGCCTTTAAAAACATTTCATAAATTTCCTGAGCGTCTTTGGGCTCAAACAAAGGCGTGTAAGACAATCTGGCATAATGTCTATTATCTTGTTCGTTTTGTGAACTATTCGCACCTGGGTCATCACCAATAACGACTACCATCCCTCCTGGAAGTTCCATCATACTTAGCTGGACAAAAGAATCAGCGACAACATTCATACCAACACTTTTGAAAAACACACATGATGTGTAACCGTTTATTGATGCACCAAATGCTACCTCAAGGGCCACCTTCTCGTTGGTTGAAAACTCAAAATAAAATGGTCTATCTTCTTTTCTTATAGAATTTATGGCTTCCGCAATCTCTGGAGTAGGGGAACCAGGATAACTTGTAACAACTCTGACACCACTCTCCACCATAGCACGAACAATTGCAGTATTACCTATAACAATCTCTGAAAAAGGCTCCCTCTGTATAAGCATATCACCCAACGCCTTCACAAAACTCACCCCTTAATTAATATGAATTTACAATTAATTAGGTTTACCTTATTATATCATACAAAAGTAGATTTTGTCTATAATTAATTATATCATAAAAATTTACAATGTAAAAAGTAGATAGTATTTATCGTATTTTTCGATGTTGTCAAAGATTAATGAATAAAATATTTTTGGTAATTAAGACCCTATTTTTTGTGGAAATTTTCCAAAGTTAGTACAAAATAAAATATAATATAAATGTATTTAAATGTATTACTTTCGCTTTACCATCACTTAAGAAGGAGGGGTTATGATGAAAAGGTTACTAGTTGTATTACTTGCAGTTTTCATGCTTTCAAGTATCTTTGCAGCTCTTGGTTTCAAGATAGGTGTTGTAACGGGTACAGTATCTCAGGGTGAAGACGAGTACCGTGGGGCGGAAGCAGTTGTAAAAAAATACGGTAAAGAGATTATCCACGTAACATATCCAGATAAATTTATGCAAGAACAAGAAACAACGATTGCAAGGATAGTTGAACTTGCGTACGACCCACAAGTCAAAGCAATTGTCATATGTCAAGCAGTTCCAGGTACAACAGCGGCAATTAGAAGAGTTAAAGAGATGAGAAAAGATATAGTTTTTGTTGCTGCTGTTCCACACGAAGATCCAGCAGTTATTTCTTCAGCAGCTGACGTTATCCTCGAAGTTGATACACCTGGCCGTGGTAAGACAATAGTTGAACTCGCAAAGAAGATGGGTGTCCAAACAATAATTCACTACTCGTTCCCGAGACACATGAGCTATCAACTTCTTGCACAAAGAAAAGATATCATGGAAAAGACAGCAAAAGAAATGGGAATTAATTTCGTATTTGTATCTGCACCAGACCCACTTGGTGAACAAGGTTTAACAGGCGCACAACAATTTATCCTTGAGGACGTTCCAAGACAACTTGCAAAATACGGGCCAAAAACAGGTTTCTTCTCAACAAACTGTGGTATGCAAGAACCTCTTCAAAAAGCAATACTCAAACATGGTGGATATTATCTCGAACCATGCTGTCCATCACCAACACATGGATTCCCAGGTTCATTGGGTATTTCAATACCAGAAGATAAAAAAGGTGATATGACATACATTCTTAGGGTAGTGAACCAAAAAATCATAGAAATGGGTGGCGCAGGAAGGTTCGCAACTTGGCCAGTTCCAATGAACATGCTCTTTGTTGAAGCTGGTGTCGAAGTTGCTGCAAAAATTGTCCAAAAGAAACTTAGTCCAACAAATATTAATGGTATAAAACTCGTTGTTACAGAGACGGCGAAAACAAAATATCCGAAAGCAGAATTGCAAGTTAGAACCCTCGATCAATACAAAAATTACTATATGTTTATCCACAAATCAGTTATTTTTGGAGTTGACAAATTCTAAATACATCAAACATAAAGAAGAATTAAGCTTTTAGGTGTCGGCACCGCCGGCACCTTTCATTTAAATTTTTTGGCTATAAACCATAAGGAGGGTTGAAAAATATGAGCGAAAGCACAAGTTATGTCCTTGAGATGAGAAATATAAGTAAGTTTTACTACGGAAACCAAGTTCTTAAAAATGTATCGATAAGTCTCAAACCTGGTGAAATATTAGGGCTTGTTGGTGAAAATGGTGCTGGAAAATCAACACTGATGAATATACTTTTCGGAATGTCTGTTATACATTCTACCGGAGGATTTGAAGGAGAAATTTACTTCAACGGGAAAAAAGTTGAAATTGACTCACCTATAACTGCTATGAATCTTGGTATAGGTATGGTTCACCAAGAATTTATGCTTCTTCCAGGTTTTAGCGTTACGGAAAATATAAAGTTGAACCGCGAAATTACAAAACCAAACATCATAAGTAAAGTTTTTGGAAAAAAGCTTGAAACACTGGATATTCAATCCATGAGAAAAGACGCTCGCAAAGCCTTAGATACAATAGGAATGCATACAATCGATGAAATGCTCCCAATAGCTGGACTACCTGTTGCACACAAGCAATTTGTTGAAATTGCAAGAGAAATTGATAAGGAATTTCTGAAAGTTCTTGTACTAGATGAACCAACAGCTGTTCTTACTGAAAGTGAGGCCGAAACACTTTTGAATGCAATAAAGATATTAGCAAATAAAGGTATTGCCATTATATTCATATCCCATAGGCTACATGAAATTCTTGAAGTAGCGAATAAGATAGTTATTTTGCGAGATGGTAGTGTAGTTGCTGAAGGTGCTAAAGAAGATTTCACAGTTGCTCAAATAGCTGAAAAGATGGTTGGAAGAAAGATAGAAAAGATTGAATTACCGCCAAGAAAGTTTGAAGTTACCGATGAAAAGATAATTATGTCAATAAAGCATTTGCGTGTCTCCATGCCTGGTGAGGAAGTAAAAGACTTTTCAATAAATATAAGAGAAGGAGAAATTCTTGGTATTGGAGGTCTTGCAGGTCAAGGTAAGCTCGGAATTGCAAATGGTATATTCGGTATGTATCCTGCAGATGGTGATGTAAAATACAAAGGAAAAGATTACCAACTGAATTCTCCACTATTTGCTTTGAAAAATGGTATAGTTTATGTTTCAGAAGACAGAAGGGGAGTAGGTTTGCTTCTTGATGAATCAATTGAAATGAACATCGTTGCAACGGCTATAGAAGCATTTGGTGATTTCGTCAAGAATCTTTTTGGGATAAAAATTTATGACAGGAAAAAGATACGTGCACACGCTCTCAAGTTAATTTCGGAACTTGATATCCGGTGCAAGGGACCTACGCAACCTGTGAGAAGGTTGAGCGGCGGCAACCAACAGAAAGTATGCCTTGCGCGCGCTTTTACACTTAACCCTTCTCTGCTATTCGTTTCAGAACCAACGAGGGGAATAGATGTTGGTGCAAAGAAACTTGTGCTTGATTACCTTGTGAAATTAAATAGAGAGCATGGAATAACTATAGTTCTTACTTCGAGTGAATTGGCAGAATTGAAGTCCATATGTGATAGAATTGCCATCGTTTGTGAAGGTAAACTTGCTGCAATTCTTCCACCTGATGCATCTGATACAGAATTTGGTCTTGCTATGGCAGGAGAATTACAAGAGGTGAGGTCCAATGAATAAAATCATAGAGTTAATAAAGAAGACAGATATACCTACCTTAGTAATAATTTTATTTCTCATAGGTCTATTCATCCTTGCAGCTGGAACAAAGATGTCTATAACTTCACTCCTCAGCGATTCGATTGTTAGAGTCGGTATGAATGGTGTGTTAGTGCTTGCAATGCTACCAACTATAAGAGCGGGAATAGGTCCAAACTTTGGTTTACCAGTTGGAATTATAGGTGGTCTCTTAGGTGGATTAATTGTAATGCAATTGCAAATAACGGGATTTTGGGGATTCTTAGTTGCATTAGTACTTTCAGTGGCATTCAATTTACTCTTAGGTTATATCTACGCATGGTTACTCGATAAAGTTCGTGGTCAGGAAATGATGGTTGAAACTTACGTTGGTTATTCAATAGTAGCGTTCATGTCAATTATGTGGCTTATTTTACCATTCACTAATCCAGAAATGATATGGGCAATAGGTGGAAAAGGATTAAGATATACACTAACATTGCAGAATTACTTTGATAAGATACTCAACAACTTTCTAAGATTCCAAATAGGTAAAGATTTTTACTTCCCAACGGGGCTTATACTCTTCTTTGCGGCAAGTTGTTTCATAGTAAGCTTGTATTTCAAAACACGTCAAGGATTAGCGATTGATTTAACAGGTCAAAATGAACTTTATGCTGTAAGTTCAGGTGTTAACCCTAAAAAAGCCAGACGAAACGCCGTGATACTTTCAACAATTTTAGGTGGTATAGGAATACTTGTATATGCACAAAGCTATGGATTTCTACAGCTCTATCAAGCACCGCTCTTTATGACTTTTCCAGCGGTTGCATCAATATTGATTGGTGGTGCTTCTATAAGGAGAGCTACAATTGCTAATGTTGTTATAGGTACTATTGTATTCCAAACCCTTCTAACAGTCTCATTGCCTGTTTTAAGCCAAGTTACACGGGGCGACGTAACTGAAGTTATGAGACTAATCGTGAGTAATGGAATGATACTCTATGCACTCACACGTTCCCCAAAGGAGGCGAACTAACATGAATAGAAAAATTAGTCTTAAAAATATACTCTTAAGCAATATAGTTCCTATTGCGTTTTTTATTTTAACGCTTGGTGCAGTAATCGTCGCAAAAATCCCAATATTATTTTTACTATCAGAGATTGTTAGAAGGATAAGTCGAAATACATTCTTAGTATTAGCTTTGATAATACCAGTTGTTGCAGGACTTGGTTTGAACTTTGCAATCGTACTTGGAGCAATGGCCGCTCAAGCTTCGTTATTTTTCGTAGTTGATTGGGGAATAACAGGTATCAAAGGTATATTACTTGCGATGCTTATGGCTAGTGTACTTTCCATAGGATTAGGTTGGCTCGTTGGACGAACACTTAATAGGGCAAAGGGAAGAGAAATGATTACTTCTATGATTCTCGGATTTTTTGCAAACGGTGTTTATCAATTGATTTTCCTTTTCTTCATTGGTTCGCTTATACCTTATTCGAAAAAAGCATTCCTTTTACCACAAGGTGTTGGACTTAGAAATACAGTCGACCTCTACGGAGTCGTTGATGGAGCACTTAACAACATATGGATAGTAAGCATAAAATTCATAAACGTTTACATGATTCCTTTATTCATAATTGTTGGACTATGCTTATTAATTACATTTTTACTTAAAACTAAGCTTGGTCAGGATTTTAAGGCAGTTGGTCAGGATATGCACGTTGCTCAAACTGCTGGAATCAATGTTGATAAGACAAGAATTACTGCAATAATAATATCAACAGTTCTTGCAGCAATAGGTCAGATAATATACTTACAAGATATAGGAACAATAAATACATACAACAGTCATGAGCAAATAGGTCTCTTCTCGATTGCCGCGCTCCTAGTCGGTGGTGCAAGTACAAGAAAAGCTAATATATGGAACGCAATAATTGGTGTTATTCTTTTCCACACGCTCTTTATAGTCGCACCGAGTGCTGGAAACAGATTATTTGGTCAACCACAAATTGGCGAATTTTTCAGAGAATTTGTCGCATATGCGGTTATCGCATTTGCACTCGCAATGCACGGTTGGAAAACAAGAAGAGGAATACATTAATAAAGCAAACTTATCATAGTTACAAAAGCCCCACATGAATTTTTGTGGGGCTTTTGTAATTTATTGCATTCCATATTTATCAATTAAAATACAAACTTTTCTCTCACTTCTTCATAAGCCAGCTTTATCCTTTCCAAATCGTAAGTTCCAGGTGTGGACGCTATATGTGAGGCAGTTGATGCAATATTTGCCCATTTATTGATTTCTTCATCAGATACACTAATATCTAATCTTAAACCGATAAGAGCAAAAAATTCATACAGTGAACCATCAAAAATCTTAAGAATTGTATCAACTTTTTCCTTTACAAACTTACTAGCTTCTCTAAGCTCAAAAGGTAGAAATACTGCAGTAGCTAATCCATGTTTTACATCCTTATCAGTTGTAAGATTATAACCAAGCGCATGTGCAATCGTTGTACCTGTTTGGGCAATAACCATTCCTGCAAGAGTGGAGGCAAACATAATTCTTTCACGGTAAAATTCGTTTTCTGGGTCATCTAAAAGTCTTGGAAGGTATTCTTTTATTATTTTCATACTCTCTATCGCTAAGGTATCACTAAATGGTGTGGATTTAAGAGATATATAACCTTCCATAGCGTGGGATAAAGCATCAAGTGCGGTTGATATCGTTAAATTTTTTCCTAAAGTCATTGTATACTTGTAATCAACAAAAGATACTTTTGGAAATACACACTCATGGGAAAAACCGCGTTTCTTACCATTAAAGGTTAAGACGGAATACTGAGTAACTTCACTACCAGTTCCTGCCGTTGTGGGTATACAGACTATTGTTTTAGCTTTGCTGTATTTCGTTTTATCGTATAAATCCTCTGCATCTAAATGAGGATTTTCAATCAAAACCGCAACTGCTTTTGCAGCATCCATCGGACTGCCTCCACCAAGTCCAATTACCACATCAACATCGTAGTATTTTTGAGCGATAGGTTTAATTATATCGGTTGGTGGATTCTCCGGAGTCTCATCGTATATCTGCACATTTTTACCTTCTAACACATCTAATAAATCGTCTAAACTGCCATTTTTGCGTGAGCTCTTCCCTGTAATTATCAAAAAATTCTCTCCTAAAGTTCTTATCAATTCACGATTCTTCAAAATTATATCCTTACCATATAAAACTTTCGTTGGCATGAAAAAAGACACCGCAAACACCTCCGCGTTTTTTAGCTACAAAAAGCTGGTCCGAAGACCAGCTTTTTGTTAATTTATAATTTGAAAATTATTTTTTATTTATTCGTTATAAGGAACAATGCTGCCGCTCCAAGTACTACACCAATTAGACCTAAAACAAGTGAAAATGCTGGTAGATTATTTGAAGAAGCCATTTCCAATTTCTTTTTCAACTCCTCATTTTCAGCTTTTAACCTGTTCACTTCTTCCTGATTTTTCAAAGTTTTTCCATCTACTTCAGAAATTTTATCACTTAGATTGCTAACTTTTTCTTTAAGTTCCGAAACAGCTTTTTCATCAACTTTAGTCTTAAGTTCTTCTTCTAGCTTAGGCAATTTAACTGCTGTTAAATCAGCCAAATCACCTTTAGTAAGTTCAAGATCACCTTTTAAATTGGTTAATTCGTCTTTTATCGCATTTATATTCTTATCAATTTCCGCATCTTTGTTCTTAAGATTTGTCGTTTCGGTTGTTATTACCTTAGATAAGCTTGCTACATTTGATTCCACAGCATTTAACCTTTCACTCAATGCTGTGATATCTTTATTTACGTTTTGAATTTCTTGGATTTTAGCATTCAACTTTGCTATTTCGTCGCTTAATTTAGCATTGTTTGCTGCTTCAGTTTGAACAAAATTTTTCAAATTATCTTCAACAGCTTTTATCCTATCTGGAAGTACTAAAACAGTATTTAATTTACTATCAACATTTGAAATTTTCGAATCCAAACTATCCACTTTCGAATTTAAGCTTGTAAAGTTATCAGATAAACCTTTCAAATTTGTTTGCAAATTAGTAATGTTATTTTGGGCAGCGGAAATATCTGTCTTAATCTTAGATATATCATTTTTCACGTTACTTACATCTTGAGCAATTGTATTTAAGCTTTGACCAGTTGGTGTAACTGCAACAAGTGTTCTTAATTCTGTTACCTTTTGTACTAAAGCATCGTACAATGACTTTAAGCCAGATACATCAGTTTTTACGCTATCCAAATCCTTATTTAATGCTTCTAAGTTTTGAGTTAAAATATCAAGCCTACTATCAATAGTTTTATCTTTATTCGCAAGCGAGAGAATTTGGTCTGATAAAGATTTTAACTGAGTATCAAGGTTCGCTGGAATCTCAGTTGTTTGTGTTTTATTTGTTGTAGACGTTGTTGTTGGAATTTTTTTCTCAACACTGCTAATTCTGTCGTTAAGCACACCGTATAGTCTATAGAGTGAGAGTGCAAGCTGGTATCTTGTAACCGACTGATTACCTTGGAAAGTACCATCAGGCATACCTGTGATTACACCCAACTTACTCATTTGGTCAACTGCTTCAGCTGCCCAGTGGTTAACCGGAACATCTTTGAAAGTAGCACCAAATGATAGTGAGACAATTAACACAAAGGAAAAAAATGCGAGAATAAGTCTTTTCATCTGAAATCCCTCCTTAATAATATTAATTGTAATAATCAATTAATCAATAATCATACAATTTCAACAAGTTTTTCTGGAATTTTATCAGCTGGAAGAACGAAGTCGGCATATCCTTCATCAACTACGGCTTTTGGCATACCGTACACAACACATGTTTCTTGACTTTCCGCTATAACATTCCCTTTGAAAAACTTTACCTTAAAAGCTCCCTTAGCCCCATCTCGTCCCATTCCGGTAAGAATAACAGCGACTGTTTTCTCCTTGTAAATTTCAGCCACTTTATCAAGTGTATAATCAACAGAAGGCCTGACATTATTTATCTTTTCGGTTCTTTTGTCAAGATAGATTATACTTTTTCTATCTTGATGTTTAATCCCCATATGGTAATCTCCAGGCGCTATGTACACCCAACCAGGTTTAATCTCATCGCCTTCTTCAGCTTCTTTCACGGAAAGATTAGATATTCTATCCAATCTTTGCGCTAACGACTTTGTAAAACCAGGTGGCATATGCTGAACAATTAGTATCGGTGCAGGAAATTCTTTTGGCAAAGGCGGAATAACCAAATCAAGCGAACGCGGTCCACCTGTGGACGAGCCAATTACTACTATCTTACTTGAAACCATAGATTTCAACTTTAATCCAGCAACTGGTTTCTTCTTAAGTAATATGTGTGACAAATCTATTTTCATCGCAGAACGAATTTTTTCCACCAATTCTGGTCCAATCTTTCTAAAGTCCATTGAAACACTTCCAGAAGGCTTTGTTACAAAATCAACTGCACCAAGCTCCAAAGCTAAAAGTGTTATTTCTGCTCCTTCTTCCGTAAGACTGCTTACCATTATCACCCTTGTAGGTGATCTCTTCATTATTTCTTTCAAAGCCTCTATACCATTTAATTTTGGCATTTCAACATCCATGGTAATAACATCAGGTTTATATTTTAAGGCTAATTCTACTGCCTCCATCCCATCTTTTGCAACTGCAACAACTTGAATGTCAGATTGTTGATCTAACAAGTCCTTTAATATCATCCTCATAAAAGGCGAGTCATCAACTATCATCACTTTGATTTTCGTGTTTTCCAATTTCTCACCACCTTTATACTAAGTACAGGAAACACAGCTAGTGATATTATAGCAAAAATTTTCCCAACTTCCAAACTCCAGTTGAAAATCAAACCACCAATCACTATAATACCAACTGCGACCGAAAATATAGCTGCCCATAGGACAACTCCTGCACTGACATCTTTTATTATTTTTATAACTGGATGAAATTCTCTACTGTAAAGGTTCATTAAATTCTCAATTATAGTATTTACCAACTCAGACCAAATTACAAAAAATACTGCAAATATTATCCATAACAAATCTTCTTTTTCAACCGGAAGAAAGAAAGTAATTGCAAGAACTAAAAGACCTATAAAAAAGTGAATTCTGAGATTCCTTTCATATATTATAGATTCAACTATACCTTCAATAGCATGGGAAAATGAATGTGCTAAATTATTCGAACCCAATTGTTCTCTTTCGTTTTCTTTCAAGTCTTGGTTTGAAAATTTTGTCGGTGAGAGATGCGCCAAGTTTTATCGCCTCCACATTCATCTCAAAATACTTCGGATTAACTTCCTCTCTTACAGCTTCAAAAAGTGTTTCAAAATCAACAAGACCAGTACTTTTAACAAATGCTCCAAGCAAAATCATATTTGAAACCATAGCGTTTCCGTATTTTTCAATTGCAAGTTTACTTGCTGGTATCTCTATTATCCTTCGTGTTATTCTTTTTATCTCATTTGGTAAATTTTGAATATTTGTACTATCGTATATTATTATACCATTAGTTGCAACATATTTACCATGGCTTACCATTGAAGGGTGCATTATTATCAAAGAGTCAAACAGTACAGCTTTTGGGTAAAGAATTTGTTCATCTGAAACTAATACATCACAATAACTTGGGCCCCCACGTACTTGCTCACTGTAATTTTGCGTTTGAATAACGTACTTTTCCATCAAAACGAAAGCTTCTGAAAGTATATATCCTGCAAGTAAATTACCCTGTCCACCTATGCCTGCGATTCTTATCGAAAAAGGTCTAATCATTTTTTATCACTCCTTGCATACGTCATCCTATATCTAGTGTAAAAGTCTGGTTTCGATTCATCTTTTCTAAATACCCCTATTACTATCTTTCCTTTCAATTCTTCCTCTGACATCTTTTCTGCTTTTTCCTTCATAATGATGTTTTCTTTGAAGAAATCCATCATTTGCCATGGTTCTCTTAAACCGTTATATCTACCGTAGTAAGTATGACAGTTACTCATAACTTCAACTACCGAAACGCCCTTGTGTAAAAGAGCTTCTTTTATGTATTTTACAGTAAGTGGATAGTGATAAACTGTTGACCTTGCAACGTAAGTTGCACCAGCGGTAAGGGCAAGTTTCACAATATCAAACTGCTCTTCAACATTTCCAAAAGGCATGGTACCTGCGATTTTTCCGCCAGGTGTGGTTGGCGAATGTTGCCCACCCGTCATACCATATATCATATTATTGTAAATTATTATCGTTAAATTTATATTTCTCCTACAAGCATGAATGAAATGATTACCACCTATCGCCGTAATATCTCCATCTCCACCCATAACTACAACTTTAAAATCTGGCTTTGCAAGGGAAACCCCTGTTGCAAAGGCTATAGCTCTACCATGTAGTGTATGCATAGTATTAAAATCTAAATATCCTGTTGACCTAGACGAACAACCAATACCGGATATTACAGCTGTTTCCTCTGTTTTCATTCCCGTTTGATCAAATGCGTCTATAAAGCTCTTTAAGATAATTCCATTGCCACATCCTGGACACCAAACAGTCGGCCATCTGTCACTCCTAAGATACTGAGCTAATTTATCCCTTTTCAATTTGATCACCTCCAACTAATTCTATTCCACATGTTTTAAAGAAAAAATCCGTAAGTGGATCTGGATATCCTTCTATATAAACAACTTTTTTTATGCCAGCGTTAATTATCAATCTTGCGCATACAGAACACGGTTTATGAGTAACGTATATGGTTGCTCCATCTGTAGAGATACCAAATTTCGCTGCCTGTATAAGTGCATTTTGTTCGGCATGTAGGCCATAACAAATCTCTTGATTTTTTCCAGATGGAATATTTAAATCATCCCTTATGCAGCCTATTTCATCGCAATGCGGAAATCCAGAAGGTGGTTGGTTGTAACCCGTTGCGAGAATTCTTTTATCTTTGACAATCAATGCTCCAACTTTTCTATGAACGCATGTAGAGCGCTCAGCGATAACTTTTGCAAGTCTTTTAAAATAGTCATCCCAACTTTCCCGTTCATTTTTTGACTCTTTTATGGTAACATTCTTTAAGTAGTTTTCAAGTTCAAAACTCATATCAACACCTCTCAAATGTGTTATATTTAATATTTTAACTTATTTCTAAAATTTAATCAACCAACTTGAAGGAGGTATATTCATGGATAAATACGAATTTTTTTCTATTAGTTGTGAAATCGGTAGTATTCTTGTCTATACTAATTCAGGGATTTGTGAGCAAATAAGTTTCACAGAAGAGTTTATTCCTGAAAGCGATGAAAATATATTTACAATTCAAATTAGAGAATATTTAAATGGAGAAAGAAAAATTTTAGATTTTTCGGTCAAATATTCAAGTGGCCCCATATTTACAAAAATATGGAATTATTTGAGAGAAAATGTAAGTTATGGTAGAATAGTAACGTACTCAGAGCTTGCAAAAGCATGCAATACTAATCCACGTGTTGTGGGATATGCTATGGCATCTAATCCTCTTCCATTGTATATTCCGTGTCATAGAGTTGTTGGAAGTAAAGGTATCGGTGGATATTCTGGAAAAGAACATAATATAGACGGTATTAAATGGAAAAAATACTTCTTAACTTTGGAGGGATCACTTTGAAAAAATTATTGGTCTTTTTGGTAACTACCATAACTGTAGGAATATTAGTTTTTGTTTTCTTGGCAAACATATATACAAGTTACACAAAAAATTTAGAAAAACCCGTTAACAAAATTCCGGCAAGTTTGATTGTGGAATACGCAGACGGTACACCTTTATACACCCCAAAGACTATTTGGATTGATTTTGCTGATATTCCAGCTCTCTTGAAAGACTCTATAATAGCTTCTGAAGATAAGAGGTTTTACTTGCATAGTGGAGTAGATATAAAAGGTATAATTCGTTCATTCTTCGTTATACTTACAACCGACGAAATACAAGGTGGAAGTACTATAACTCAACAACTTGCAAGAACAATTTATCTTTCAACAGAAAGAACGTGGAAAAGGAAAATAAAGGAAGCTCTTATCGCATTTTGGTTAGAGCAAAACTATTCTAAAGAAGAAATATTGGAAATGTATATCAATTCAGTTTACCTTGGAAATGGCATTTACGGATTTCCTGCGGCAGCTAAATACTACTTTGGTAAAACACTTAACGAACTTAATCCCCTTGAAGTAGCAATGCTCGTAGCTACGCTTAGATCTCCTGAAAATGCGAATCCAACAAAACCAAAATTGAACGAAGAATTCACTAAGATCGTTCTTAAAAAAATGTTTAATGCTGGTGTCATTTCCGAAGAAGAATACAATAGTTCTTCGAACAAGATAGGAAAAGAAAGTATTCGATACGTTGGTACATTTAAAAACACATTTGATGAAGAATTATTTTGGATGGTTGTACTCGAGTTAAAAGAATTAAATTTCGATCTTGGAAGTCTAAGAAACGGTTTTAGAGTTAGAACAACTATTGATTGGAGACTACAAAAACTACTTGAAAAAAATTTAGACAAATCCAACATGGCAGGGCTCATAATTGAACATACAACAGGAAAAATCAGAGCAGCTTACGGCCTTGGAATACTTTCTGGTAGAAGACAGATTGGTTCGGTTATAAAGCCACTTTATTATTATCTTGCTTTTATGGGTGGATGGAATAAGAACGATATTTTGGAAGATAAACCAATTACCATAGGACTGTGGAATCCTCAAAACTTCGATAAGCAATTCTGGAACGTTGTAACTCTTGAAAACGCACTTATATATTCTCGAAACGTTCCTTCTGTAAATCTATTTATGCAACTAGGTCAAAACAATGTCAAGAATTTTCTAAAAAATACTTTAATGATTGACGGTTACTATCCTAATGACGCAACTATATCTCTTGGGACTATCGAAACATCACTCGTAGATGTTGCAAAAGGTTTTGAAGTTATATTCAACGGAGGCGTGGTTTTAAGACCAAAGTTAATTGAATTCGTGAGAGATAAAGACGGGATAAATTATTACTCTTACACGCCGGAAATACTCAATGTAGTTAAACCTCCTAAAGGTTTTGAAGAACGTACACCAGTTGAAGCGTCTATTTTAACTCTTCAGCTAATGGAAAAAGTCGTAACAATGGGAACAGGTAGATCTGCAAACATACCAGGGAGAAAAATATATGGAAAGACCGGTACAGCTGAAAAGAACGCTTGGTTCGTTGGTGGAGATGGAAGATATATTTTCTTGTTAGCAAAGGATGGTAAAAACCTTACCGGTGGAGGAGACGTTGCGCCAATATGGCGTAAAATAGTTGAAAATACAGAAATAGGAACCATTCAGCTATCACTACCAATTAACAAAGCCGTTCGGGAAGCTGTAAAAAAACAGGATAATTCAGCAGAACAGGTCTTAAATCCAACTACAACACTAGACACAACAACAAATTTGGAAAACCAACTATCTGAAAATCAGAATCAAGGTATAACTCAGAATGAACAAACTGCAAGTACGAATAAATATGATGATATTTATAAAAAAATTAGAGAACACTCAATCACAGTTGATGAAATTGTTGACATATTAAAAACAATAGACTCAGAAACTCAACGCGAGATACTCTCAAAAATTAACGAGATTGATCCTACGTTTGCCTCAGAGGTTTATTTAAAACTATTAGGTGGAGGAGAGTTCTGATGAAATTTTTCTACAATATCGAAAGAATTGAGAATTACGAATACATTGTTGTTAAAGTTGAAGAAAATAACATAAGCGGTACAGGGGCAATTTTACCTATAAGAAGAAAGGGAGAAAACTACAAAATTTTTATGGGAGTAATCGAAGAATACAGAACTATTATTGAACATTCAAAAGCCGAGGATGTATTTCTCATCTCGAAAATTCTTGAAAAACATTTTCCAAATCATCCAAAAGTTGTTTTCGGCATACAAGCCGCTATGTTGTCTTTATTTTCCAAAAAATACCAATTTAATCTCAACCAATTAATTGGTGGACCAGAAGTTCCAAAAAATGAAAAATGTGGAGAGCTTGTTTTTCCGGAAGAACTTGGTGATGTTATGCTTGCAAAATATGTAAACTTCATAGATTCAGAAACAAAATCAGATAAGACATTTGTTATGACAAGGTATCCGAAAGATGAGATGGGCGAGGTACTTAGCGCTCTCTCAACAAACTACAAATATCTGGAGGTGGTATCTTGGAAAGAACTTTTATAATTCTTAAACCTAATGCTGTTAGACGTGGACTTGTAGGGGAAATATTGAAAAGATTTGAACAAAGAGGGATAAAAATCGTAGGTTTAAAATTTTTAAAAATGACCCGCGAGCAAGCGGAAAAACTTTACGAACCACATAAAGGAAAACAATTTTACGATGAATTATTAGAATTTATGCTCAATGGGCCTATAGTTGCCGTTATACTTGAAGCGCCGAGATGTCTTGAGCTTGTAAGGCACATTGTTGGAGCCACTGACCCATTAAAAGCAGAAGCGGGTTCTATAAGGGGAGAATTCGCATTAACAATAACAAAAAATCTTATACATGCAAGTGATTCTACAGATAATTTTATTAGAGAATCTTCAATATTTTTCTCTCCAGATGAAATAATAGACTATTATTTAGATGTTCAAGACGATATATAAATGTAAAAAAGCCTCGGAATTTCCGAGGCTTTTTTACATTATAATAAAATTTCATTTATTTTATTTCCTTTGGTTTCCAATATCTAGAAACTATCTCGTAAGCTATAAAGAATACTACGAGAGCTGAAATAAGGCCAGCTATGACGTTATCAAAAATACCAGCGACGAGATATCCAACAGCAGAAACAAGCATTACAAATACAGCGTAAGGAATTTGTGTTGCCACATGTTCAAGGTGTGGGCAAGAAGCTCCCGTTGAAGAGAGAATTGTTGTATCAGAAATTGGAGAACAATGGTCACCAAATATTGCCCCACCTATTGCTGCACCTATTGAGACTAATGCAGTGTTCATAAGGCTTGCCCCTGTTTTTTCAGCCAACGCTATAGCAATTGGGAACGTAATTGGAATCATTATAGAGAACGTCCCCCAACTTGTACCTGTAGAGAAAGAAATAGCAGCTGATATAAGAAATACGGTAACAGGCAAAGCCCATATTGGGAAACCACCCTTAGTAACAACTTCTGCAAGGAATTTTGAAAGACCCAATCCACCTTCCGTTGCAGGTGTCTTAATAACACCACCAATTGTCCAAGCAAGTGTAAGAATAACCAATGCAGGAACCATAGATTTTACACCAACTATAATAGATTCTCCAACTTTTTGAATAGTCAAAAGCCCTCTAATCATAAAGTAAATGGAAGAAAAGACAATTGTGAAAAGAGATGCATAAAATAGAGCTTTTGACGCATCTGTGTTGTTAAATGCATCTTTTAAAGTCATCGATTGAACAGCCTCTTTAAAGTTATGAATATTCTCTCCATCAATTGCGCCAAGATATGTTGTTATAGGGAAGAAAATCACCGCAAGACCAACTAAAACTAAAATAGGAAGAATCATATCTATCGCCTTTGCTCTTTCTTTAACAACGATTCCTTCTTTAATCTCTCCAGTTGGTTGTCCATACTTCTCATTATATAAACCTAACCCTTTAATTGCTCTTTCCTCACTCAGATACATTGGTCCAAAATCTTTTCTCAAAGTTGTCTGTAGAACCATTAATATCGCTAAAATCGCATAGAGATTAATTGGTATAAGCATAATGAAAAATGTAAATTCACTGACGCCAAGTTTGCTAAAGCCATCAGAACTTTTAATAATACTCATAATTGTAACAACCCAACTTGAAATTGGTGCGAGAACACTCACAGGTGCCGCTGTTGAATCAAGGATATACGCAAGTTTCGCACGTGAAATTTTTTGTTCATCAGTCACAGGTCTCATAACTGTACCAATAGTAAGTGAATTGAAATAATCATCGATAAATATAAAAATACCAAATAACCACGTAATGATAAGCGTTCCAACTCTACTCTTAACTTTTGAAGCCATCCAACGTCCAAAAGCATTTGCCGCACCTGTTGCTTGCATCAAACCAACAAATGCACCAAGCAAGGCACAGAACAAAACTATTCTTATATTCCAACTATCGTTTAAGGAATTTGCAATACCATCTGTTGCACCAATAAGAGCTGTTATAGGATTCCAGTTGTTAACTATGAGATAACCAACAAAAACACCAGTAAAAAGTGAGAATACAACTTCTTTCGTTAAAAGAGCAAGTACTACTGTTAATACTGGCGGTAATAAGCTTAACCAACCGTAATGTTCCATCAAAATTCCCTCCCCAGTGTAGGATTAAATAAGAAAAATAGAATTTTATTTTATTATATCACACAAATACTGTAGATATATTATTACAGGGGTGATAACATGGAAAACAATTTAGAAAAACTTGAAACATCATTTAAAAAATTAGTTTACAAATTTCTTTCGGAATGTCAAAGACAAGGCATCCAGGTAAAAATATACAATACTCTACGAACGAAAGAAGAGCAGTATGCACTCTATCTCCAGGGGAGAGCACCTTTAGAAGTTGTCAACGAAGCACGAAAGAGAGCAAAATTGAAACCAATAACCCAATCAGAAAACAAAATAGTCACTTACCTAAAAGATTCCCCACATTGTTATGGATTGGCATTTGATTTTGTTCCTATAATAAACGGAAAAGTTGTCTGGAATAACAAAGAGATATGGGAAAAATGTGGAAAAATTGCTGAAAAACTTGGTCTTGAATGGGGTGGTCGTTGGAAAAATTTTCCTGATAAACCACATATTCAAATGAAAAATTGGAAAAAATATATTAGAATATGATATAATAAATTATGTATTCGTATTATGTGTAATTTTTCACATCATCCATATTTTGAGGAGGTGCAAACATGACAGGTAAGGAATTACTCTCAATAGCTGTAAAGGTTGAAAGCACAGGTTACTCTTATTACTCAAAGCTCGCTGAAAAAGCTTCGGGAGATTTAAAAACATTGTTTCAAGAATTAGCTAACCAAGAAAGAGACCATGCAAAAAGGTTTGAAGAAATCATGAAAAAATACGAAAACGATTCTAATTTTGCAACATGGCAAAATGAAGAAGTTTCAGGATATGCGGAAACCTATGCTAAAGCTTTCATATTCCCAGAAATCGAAAATGAGCAAATGCCGGAAACTCTTGTTGCAGCAATTAGAAAAGCTATCGAGGTTGAGAAAGATTCTATCATTTACTATAACGAACTAAGGTTAATCGTTCCAGATCCAAAACCTGTTGAAGAAATCATAAAAGAAGAAAAAGAACACTTAAGAAAACTCTCAGAAAAACTTACGGGCGAGGATATTTCCATGTTCAGTGAAGGAAGTATGATATAATTAGTTATATAAACAAAAAGAGCGGTTTGAAAACCGCTCTTTTATTTTTTATTCTATTGGCTCCGGCGGAGGGACTCGAACCCCCAACCTAGTGGTTAACAGCCACCCGCTCTGCCGGTTGAGCTACGCCGGAACTTGCTGAATCCATTATTTATTATAACATATTTTTCTTTTTTGTCAAGAACATATTTATTTAAAACATATTCAGAACTTATATATCGATATAGAATATATCACAACACGAGAAAATGTCAATACTCGTTATATTTAGTTTCAAACCTTAAAAAATTATCTGGAAAATGCTGATAAGCATTCCTAAAGGTATTCCAAATATTTCTACGTATCTCAATTCTCTTTTTGCAAGTTTTAATGTAACTTCTTCCATCTCTTCTAATGTGTAACTTTGTATTTTCTCTCTTATTATCTCTTTGAAAGATATCTTTTCAAAGAACTTCTCGAATGAATCAATTATCTGATTTTCGTATTTTTCGATAAGATAAATCAAAGTTTTATTTATGTCTAAGCCAAAATAACTAAACAAACTTTTTATGTTAATTTCTTTTTCCAACAATTCCTTAAGCTTTTCTGAAGTGATATTGAAAACACCAAGTTTAACTTTTTGTACAATTTCTTCAAATTGATCAAATGTAATAATTTCTTGAATTTTTTTGTTGTATAAGTTTTGCTCAATCATTTGTTTTAGGTTATTGTAAATTTCTCCTCTTCGTTGAATATCGTTTTTTAATTCGTCAAAGAATCTATCCATTAACGGTTCAAAAAGTGAACCAACTGGAATGAAAAGAATTTTTACTTTAGAAAGCAGTAAATTTTTAATTTTTTCTTTTAGTGAATCATCTAAAAAATTGTCAATATTGTTGATGATAATTTCTGAAAGATTAATATTTGTATCTGAAAGTTTTCTTTCTTTTATCAGATTCCATAATTTCTCTTCGTTAATTTTATCAAGTACAAAATCTGTAATTTCCTTTTCTAAATTCATATTATTCGTTAGACTTTTTATTGGTGGAATAACAATATTCTTAGAATTTAAAAAAGCAATTATCGAATTCACAAAATCTTCTTTGTTTTTTTCTATAAACTCTCTTAATGATTTTGGATTTATAAATTCATCTTCAATTATCTTTGAAGCACTTTCTGCGATTTCATCTCTCTTTTTAGGTATCACTCCCTGAAATCCTAAAATTTTCCTTTTTGGATTAAATAGCATCCAGATTGCAAGCACATTCGTAATGTATCCAACAAGACCTCCTATAGATAAAAGACCGATAATTTTAAATACATAGATACCAAATTTTGAGTAAATATTGTAACTTATCAAATACATTAAAAATAGCATCCAAAATAAGAAATCTTTTGCAAGTTTTCTAATCATATTCTTCCTCCTTGCTATAAAACTTTCAAATTAATTTTGAATTCTAAATATATTTTTTCAACACTTTCAGTATTTTTTCATGATAAAATATCATTGAAAGGAGATGAGAATATTAAACTACAAAAGTACTTACAGTTGTGTGGTTTTGCAAGAAGAAAAGCTGATGAATACATAACATCAAAAAGAGTGATCGTGAACGGTAAAACTGTAGATGAACCCTGGTTTGAAGTAAACGAGGATGATAATGTTTTGGTAGACGGAAAAATTTTAAAACCAAATCAATTTGAGTATTATGTTCTCCATAAACCAAAAGATTACGTGACGACTCTATTCGACCCAAAGCAAAAAAAGACTATAGGAGAACTTATTAAACATATTAAAACACCTTTGAAACCCGCAGGAAGACTTGATAAAGATGCAACTGGTGTGTTAATCCTAACAAACGATGGCGAATTAATAGACATTCTCACAAACGCAAAATATAGAGTAAAAAAAGAATACATTGTTAAAGTCAAAAGTGTTGTTAGCGTTGAGGAATTAGTAAAATTGAAAAAAGGTATATATGATAAAGGAGAATTCTTAAAGTTAGAACATTTTAAAATAATTGAGAAAAGTTCTGAATATTCAATTATAAAAGTAGAACTAATAAAAGGAAAAAAGCACGAGATAAAAAGACTCTTTAGTTCCATAGGTCATAAAGTGTTAGAATTAAAAAGAATATCTCACGGTCCAATTTCTATTTCCCTTGTCCCAAATGAAGGAGAATTAAGAAAAATAGAAGGGGAAAAACTCAAAAAACTTTTAGTTCTTAAAAGAACACATGTTGAAAAATAAATGGAGTGCCAAGCACTCCATTTTCATTTACTTATTGGCTCCGGCGGAGGGACTCGAACCCCCAACCTAGTGGTTAACAGCCACCCGCTCTGCCGGTTGAGCTACGCCGGAACTTTAATTAGCTGTGATTCTAAAGTTTGTTTAGAATTATAATCTTTCAACACTTCGCTTGATATTTTAAAATAAACTTTGTAAGTTGTCAAGTCAAATGATATAATTTCTAATGTAGAAATTCATCTTCGAAGATTATTCAGGGGGAAAAATCAGATGAAAGAAGAAAGAATACTTATAAACCAAAGAATTAAAAGAATCTTTACTAGTTCTTTGATTATATTCTTTTTCGTCCTGATTTTGTTTAGTTTCGTTGCTTTGAGAAATTTGAAAAGAAGTGTCGAAATTGATAATCACTTTTACTCTTCTACCATCGATTCTATAATTCAACTAAATTCAGAAAAACTTGAAATTTTAGCAGAAGAGTATTCTAAGAATGAAAAAATAATTAGTTTTATAACAATGGAAAATGACCAAAAACAGCTAGATAATATATTTAAATCTCTTATCTTAAGTCAAGATGTAGATTTCGTAGCTATTTACTCAAATGAAAAATCGGTTTATATAAACTGTGAAAACAAAATTCTACATAGCTTCTTATTAACTCTGAATTTTCAGAAAAATAATGATTTTGTTCACTCATATGAACTTTCAGAAAGTTTACTATTCCCATTTGAGTATTACGCATATCCTATATTAAAAAAAGATAGTGAAACACAAAAACGAAGAATTGGTACAATACTTTTAGGAAGGTTCATAAACATTGAAAGACTATTAGAGTTGGAAAGATTAACAGCATCAAAAATTACTTTTGAAACTGATCCAAAAAAAACTTTAAAACCATTCGGAATAACTTTGACTTACTCAAAACCATTGAAAAACTCACAGAATAAAATCATAGGATACATTGTAGCTCAAAAACCATCAGAAGCTTTCAAAGTGACTTTTATAAATCTATCTATATTTACAATTATGTTTATACTCCTATTTATTTTCTTACTTTATATGTCAGCATATTTTGTAACAGACACAGTTGTGACACCTCTTCAAAAAATCGAATACGCAATCCAAAACAATACACCTGATGTTATAGAAAGATACGTTTACCAAAAAGATGAAATTGGTGAATTATCACGAGCTATAAAACATTACTTGGAGCAGAAAGAACAAATTAATATTTATCTTAAAGAACTTGAAAGTAAAAACGCAAGTTTGCGAATGCTAAATGAAGAAGTTAGAAAGCTTTTGGAAAAAGACACTCTAACAGGACTTTTAACACGTTATGTGTTCAATTCTCAAATTGAAAGGTTATACGTTTCAAGCAAAGCTGACAAGATACCTCTATCTGCAATTTCAATAGATGCTGATAATTTCAAAAAGATAAATGATACTTACGGACATGCTGAAGGAGATGAAGTATTAAAGAAAATAGGAGAAATTATTCTAAAAAACATAAGATTAAGCGACTTCCCAATCCGAATGGGTGGAGAAGAAATATTGATTCTTCTTCCAGAAGCAGATATAAATGCTGCATATTCGATAGCAGAAAGAATCAGAAATAAAGTTCAGGAAGAATTTAAATCAAAACCGTACACAGTTACAATAAGTCTTGGCGTAACACAATTAAAACCAGAAGATACAATTGAAAACTTTTTAAAGAGAGCAGACGACGCACTTTATGTTTCAAAAACTAACGGAAAGAACCAAACAACCATATTGTGAGATTTTAGGTTTTATAATTTGTTTCACTATTTTTTTTATTTTAAACAATATTTAACTAAGAATAATCTTGAAAATATAAGCACTTGTTGTTATAATTTGATAGAAGAAATGATTAAACTTGGAGAAATTAAGGAGGTGTGTATATATGCCAATGTACAGATATGTGTGTCAAAAATGTGGGAACGAAGAAGTACACCTTCATGGTATAAACGACTCGCCAAATATAACATGTACCAAATGTGGACATTCTATGTCAAAAGCAATAAGTAGGGTAGGAATAGTCTTTAAAGGAAGCGGGTTCTATATAACTGATAGCAAAAAAACAACTACAGAGACTAAAAGCGAATAACTAAACAAAAGAATAGTAATAAAATAAAGCCCCCATAATGGGGGCTGAATTATTATCGACCAAGGCTTACTTTATAACTTTAACATTGGCTGCTTGAGGACCTTTTTGACCATTTTGAACTTCAAATTCTACCTTGTCGCCCTCTTTAAGTGTTTTGTAACCTTCTGCTTGAATAGCGCTGTAGTGAACAAAAATGTCCTCGCCGTCTTCTTTCGTGATAAAACCGTAACCTTTCTTTGCATCAAACCACTTAACTGTACCTTTCATGTAAAACGCCTCCTAAAATCTAAGTTTCTTTGTTTCTTTCCGCCGTAATCTTGGCGGTTGATTTATTATACACCCCTGTATGAAAAAAGTCAACTATTTTTTCTTTTTTGAATTTCAAACATCAAAATATCTTCCATTCAATAAATAATTATGTTATAATCTCTTGGCGTAGTTTAATAAATTTAAAGGGGGAATTTTTTATTTTGTTCAAAAAGACCAACCAAGAAAAACAGGAAAAAAAGTGGTACAAAATCGTCAATAGAAATTACCAACTTAGCAAGAAAGGAAAGTTGACCATGAAGAGAATAAATGCCGAAAAAATAGCAAAAACTGCAATAATCCTCTTTGTAACTTCTCTTGTAACAATTGCTCTTCTGTTTTCATATATAGCAATCAATATTCTTTCGGAAAAAGCTTTTGCCAAGAAAGCGCAGATAAACGAAAATAAAAATCAAGAATCAAAAGAAAATATAACTCTAAATAAAAAAGAAAACAAATTCGAAGAAGAAATAAAAATAGCAACTACAACAATAATTGAACAATTAGCCGATCCTATTGATGATGCTAATAATACTAACACAGAGGCTACAAATACTTTTATCAAAAACGACAATAAAAATAATAATCTAATAAAAATTGAGCTTTCAGAGGAATCATCACCTTCAACAAATTTAAACAACGCAAATATTGTTAATTTGAACAGTAAAGAGGATACGAAAGTTACAAATGTTGAAGAAAATAATCTGAATAAAAATGAGGAACCAAAATTAGAAGAACAAGAAAAAACTAATAAGATTTTATCATATTCAGAAAAAAACAATAATTTGACAATATCATCACTTAATCAATTGGGATTTATAAACGCTGGAAATGTTAGTTTATTTGATTCACCAGAATCTAAAAAAGAGATAGCTAAAATTCGTTACGGAACTTTCGTAAAAGTACTTGAAAAATATAACGCTACTGATACAACATACAATCGTATTGTATATTCAGATGATGAATCTTCCGAAAAGCAAGGATGGGTAAAAAGTATTTTTATAACAAACATTTCAAGCTATATAAAACCATCATCTAGCAATATAGTGTTTGAACCTATTAAAAAAATACATGGTAGAGTAAAAAATGTGCGCGGTATTTACATTTCATACTCTACAGCAACCACAAAGTCTAATTTACTTGAAAAGTACTTAAGATTTGCGAAAAGAAATAATATTAATGCCTTTGTAATTGACGTTAAAGGTGACGATGGTCAGTTGTTATTTAAATCCGAAGCTGCGAATAAACATGCACCCGCAGCAAACAATTTCGCCGTATATTCAAAAGAAGAATTAAAAGAAATAATAAATACACTAAAGGCAGAGGGAATTTATTTGATAGCCCGTATCGTGTGTTTCAAAGACCCTACTTATGCTCGTACTCATAAAGACAAGGCAATTATATATAAAGATACAGGAGAATTATACACTGGTATTTACAAAATTCCATGGGCTTCAGCTTACGATAGAGAGTTATGGAATTACAATATAGAAGTGGCAAAAGAGGCAGCAGAAATAGGTTTTGACGAGATACAATATGATTACGTTAGATTCCCGGAAATATCAAAGGAACTTCGCAACAAGGTAGATTTGAGAAATCAAAGAAATGAAACAATGTTCGAAGCTATATATAAATTCTTGCTTAAATCAAAAATTGAGCTTTCAAGCTACAATATACCACTAGCCGCAGACATATTTGGACTTGTTCCAAATGTTGTTGATGACCTTGGAATAGGCCAACAATGGGAACTTATATCGAACGTTGTAGATTATATTTGTCCAATGGTTTATCCAAGCCATTACGCGAATGGTTCTTTCAAATTACCAGTTCCAGACGCATATCCGTATGAAACTGTATATAATTCTGTGTTAGGTGGTGTAATTAGAAATAGATACCTTCCGTCTCCTGCAAAGATACGCCCCTGGATTCAAGCTTTTACAGCTACGTGGGTTAAAGGACATATAACTTACGGAGAAAGTGAAATTAGAAAACAAATTAAAGCACTAAAAGATCTAGGAATAAATGAGTATATGTTATGGAATGCATCTAATAGGTATATAGAAATGAATTATGAATAAAATTAATCAAAGTTTAAATAAAAAACAAGGCTTCGGTAAAATACCGAAGCCTTTTTTATAAGGTTATGTTTTACTTTACCAAAACAATTACTAAATCTTTTTCCATTTTTCCAAATTTCATAATTAAATCCATTAATTCATATTTTTTAGTGTTATCCTTGATTGTTAAAACAACAATTTTATCTACGTGTTTTGCTGCAGTATAGATATTCGGATCATCGTAATTGGGTAATTCAACAACCACAAATTCATATTCTTTCTTGAGACTGTTTAAATTTCTTGAAAATTCTTCTTCTGTTTTGCCCACTAAAACACCTTTTAAAGCAGGTTCACTAATTATACTTAAACTTTCATTCATTGAATAATGTGATATATTTTCTTTCTTATCTTTTGTTATTAAAACTGTTGACATTATCTTTGAGATATAATCTGCAAATTTTGTTGACAAAAATATTTCCAAATCAGAAACATTTGTAAGACCAATAACCTTAGGTTCTTTTTCATCAAAAAGTTTTACAGTGAGTTCTTTTAATGATTTTGAATTCGAATTATTAACATTCAAAAGCGTTGTAATTTCATTTTGAGTAAATATCACAGGCTGTATCCCTAACAATCTTTTAATATCTTCTTCATCTCTTATTATTTTATCAGTTGCTTCTCTAAAGAAAACACCAATTATACCAAAAAAAATTCCAAGAACACCACCTATTGCAAGAGTAAGTTTCTTATTTGGTTTAGAAGGTTTTTCCGGTATAGTTGGTTCTTCAACTATAATTGGAATTTTAGCTGTCAATCCCGCCTCGGAAAGCTTAGATTGCTCATATTGAAGTACTAATTGAGAATACAATTGTTGTTTAATTGTATAATCTCTCTGTAGTGTTATGTACTCCTGTTCATACGATGGAAACTTTTTTAAGTTTGCTTCAACATTTTCAATTTGCTTCTTAATAGCTTCGTATTGTACTTTAGATACTTCGTATTGTAATTGTGCCTGTGCCAAGTTAGAATAGAGTTCTGAAAGTACAGGATCGCTACTATCAATTTTGCTTGATAATTTATTTCTTATTTCTTTCTCAAGTGCTTCCTCTGTTTTCCTAATCTTTTCTTTCACTTCTTTAACTTCAGGAGCAGATTCATTGTAAGTTTGCAACAAACCTGAGAGTTCAACATTTAAATTTATTAGTTTCGCACGAAGCTCTGATATAACTTTACTATCTGGAGTATATAAAGACTCAGAAATTATACCTTTTGTTTGTTTTATCTGACTTTCTATCAATTTAACTGTTTTTTCGTAAGATGATACCTTCGCCTCCATATCTGATAAGGTTTGATACAACTTTATTAAACCTTTACTCAATTCTTCTGCTTCAACTGTAGGAGCAAGTGATTTTTCCTCTTTGAATTTTTGAATTTTTTCGCTTATTTGTTTTATTTCCTCTTCCAATTGAGGAATTTTCTTTTCTAAAATTTCTTTTGTGTACGATTTCTCATCTTTATTTAACTGAGCAGAAAATTTCAAATAATTACTAATAAGTGAATTCAACACTTTGTAAGCTAATTCTTTATCTGTGTAAGTAAACGATACTCTTAATAGTGACGAATTTTTCTCATTGTTCACTTGTATTTTCTTTTCAAGTATTTCAGAGACATTATTTTCAGTTATTTTCTCGGCTTTCTTTGGATCTTTAACTTTACTTTTAAAATACTCCACCAAATTTTGTTCTTTTATAACACCGAGAAGAACAGACCTGCTTTTTATTATAATTGGCTCATCAGCAGTCTGCGGATTAGATGTTCCAAGAATTAAAGCAGCGGTCTCACTTAGTTGGGGAGTACTACTTGATGAAACCTTAATAAGTGCTGAAATTTCGTACTCTGGTTTAGCTATGAAAAATACATAAACAGCTGTCAATAAAATTGTAATTAAGAATATAAGAACACCTAATTTATACCTTCTTTTAAATATAATAAATATGTCTTTTAAGCTTAGCTCTTCGTTTTTCTTTTCAAGTTCTTCAAAATTCATAGCTGCATACCTCCAATTTCATTTGTTTATTATTTAAATAATCCACTAACGTTGTTATAGAAAGTTATAAGATTATTTATAATTGGTATCCATTCAAGCGCGCTCTTGAATATGTCTGATGGGACGTATATCACATCACCAGGTTCAACTATCGGATTGTCCGTTAGTGTGCCACCTGAAATAGCTGCGCTCAAGTTAACTTTAACAGGTTTCCCATTCACTCCACCTTTGTAAAGCCATATACTCGCTGGTGCTGCTTTTTGAGCAAAGTATCCTGCCTGAATTATCGCCTGCAATACCGTTGTGTTTTCGGTAAGTTGTATTATACCAGGTTTGTTGACTTCACCCAATACATATGCAAAATTTTCTGGAGTATCCAAAATTCTTACAACATCTCCTGGTTTTATGTTGTAACTTCTTGCCTGAGATATATCTTTAAGTTCGATGGTACTTTTTTCTGTACCACTTAGCAATTCCAATTTTCTATAATTCTTATTTACACCAAATTTTGTAAGTAATTCATAAAGTGTTATGGCTTTATCCGAGTATATCATATTTGGTTTGCCGTCAGCTGTTATTAGATAGATATAATTTTCTCTATCCACATCGAATGTCAGTATTGCACCATTTTCTAATTGAATATTCGTTAACTCTGTCCATTGAATTGTTTTTATCTCACCGTTTACTATTATATTTATCTTATTGCTTATACCTTCCTTTATACCTCCGATTTTACTAATGAGTGTTCTCAGATCAAACTCTTCGCTCGCATTAAATTTAACAAGACCGTTTTGCACTCCTTTACCGAATACATAAACATAATTCGGTTCTTTGGTAGTTACATAGACAAAATCTCCATCCTCAAGCATTGCATTTTCAATTCCTTTGTAAATTTTTTCAGCATCGTATTGTGCTAATACTTTCCCATCACGCATTACAACAACTTTATCGGATGTGTAATAAAGTTCAGGTCCAATCACAAGCCCGCCAAGTTTAGCAAAGAGCGTTTTCAAATCGGGAGTTTCATAATAATCGAATTGTACTCTTCCCGTTGTTTTGATATACCCCATCGCCGTTACAAACAACGGTCTTTTCAAAGAAACGTTTAATATTGAACCTTTATCAATAATTGTATTTTCTTTCAAATCTATTTCTTTGTCTCCTAAAGTTATCTTGTCAATTCTTCTCAAATCGCTCAAACCAACTTTTGCAAGTACTTTTTGTATTGTTATTGGCTCATTATAGTCGAATGTAACGTAAGCTGAGACATCTCCTGTAAGATAAACTGCGTTATTTTCAGCACGCTTTACAACAACTGTATCGTATTTTTCAAGTGGCACGTTGACTTTCTCATATATTATTTCGTTTACAGAATAATTTATTTCTTTACCATTACGTATCAACGTGATACTATCTATACTCTCAGGTTGGGAAATTCCAAGCTTTTTAACCAAATACGCAAGTGTCCGAGGCTCTTTGTAAGATAGTTGAATAACCCCAGCATTTGTACCTATTGTATTCACAATAAATGGCTCGTAAACAATTTGAATAACGTCACCCAGAGAAAGCTCATAATCTTTATTGTTGTAAATCACGTCTTTCAAATTCAATTCTTGATTATTATTTATTATAGCTTTCCCTTCGTTTTCAACATCTTCGCTTGGTAAACCAACTTTTGCAATAAGAAGTTTTAAGGTTTTCGCTTCTTGTGGTTCAAAGTAAACTTTACCTTTTACATTTGCAAGACCTTGAACATACACATAAAATTCTGGATATTTTTTAATATTAACTACATCATTATTCGAAAGCATGTACTTATCAATATTATTAATGTTAACTTCTTTATCGTTAATCTTTATAGATTGAATCCACTTAATTTGATCAGTTTGTATTCCACCTATTTTTGTAAGAAGTCCACTCAGCGTTTTTGGTTCATCTGGTTCAAATGTGATAATTCCTGTTTTAAAATCTCCAGTCAAGTAAACCTTAAACTCCGGATATTTCTTTATTTCGACCACATCGTTGTTATTTAATATAATCTCACTAGCTTTTGATATATTAACTAGATTGTTGTTCACTTTTACAGATTCGATCCATTTGTACTCAGATGTCTTTATTCCACCAATCTTTGTAAATAAATGCTCAAGTGTTTTTAGTTCATCCGGTTCAAATGTAATAACTCCTGTTGCAAAATCCCCTGTAGTATACACCTTAAACTCTGGATATTTCTTTATTTCGATCACATCGTTGTTATTTAATATAATCTCACTAGCTTTTGATATATTGACCACTTTATTATTTACTTTCACTGATTCTATCCATTTATATTCTGATGTCTTAATTCCTCCAATTTTTGTAAGTAAATGCTCAAGCGTTTTTGGTTCATCTGGTTCAAATGTAATAAATCCAGTAGATAATGTTTTAGATTCATTTGGTTCAGAAACAATAACTCCAGTAGAAATATCTCCTTTAATGTACACTTTAAATTCTGGATATTTTATAACCTCAACTATACTTCCTATTTCCAATTTAACTAAATAAGCATTGGAAAGTATGGCTGGTGGATAATCTTCTACTTTACCGTTTGGGGAGGTTATCCTTATCTTCTCCACCCATTTTTCGTTTTCTTTTGATATTCCTCCAGCTTTCGCAAGCGCAAGCGCAAGGTTCATATCCTCTTCCACAGAAAATGTCTGAATGCCTACTGATTGAACTAAACCAAGGACATATACAAAACGCTCTTGCCTCTTAGGTATGTATAGCGAAGCCCCAGCAGAAAGCTTATAATCAACTTTTCCAGCAATTACATCCTCAAGATTAACCGTCTGTGACTTGCCATCTACTGTAAGCACTGAAGACTCTATTTTAGCTATTGTTTTATCAATTACTCCAATCTTTAAGAGGAGATGTTTTAAAGTCATTCCTGGTTCATAAGACGTCAATAATGTGTAAGCCCCTATAACTTGGATAGATAAATCATACTTTAAAGGTGGAAGATAAACTATATCATTCTCTTCCAAGACTATATCGTCTGAAAGTTTACCATCATAAAAATAAGACAGCATGTCAAATTTCATTGTCTTACCGTTTCTTATAACAACAATATTTTTAAAATCAATTATACTTCTAAGATCTACAGTTTTTTCAGAACTTTTTGTTGAATTAATTTGGGTATCGAGATATGAAAACAACCTAGAAAGTGTCACATTTGGTGTTAAAGAAATATCTACAACTTTATTCAAAGCTCCTTGAACATAAACATTCATAGGTGAATATTTAACCACGTAAACTGTAATTATAGGATCCCTTAGAATTTTTTTCAGATTTGTTTCTATAATTTGCCTAATTTCGTCAACAGTTTTACCCGCCACTTTAATATTTCCAGCGAACGGATAACTAATGGTTCCATCGTTAGCAACTAAAATTTCTTTACTCAACGATGGTTGGTTAAAAACTTCAATGGCTATAGTATCACCAACACGCACTTTGTACGCAAATACACTAACAACTAAAAGTATCACAAGACAAGCAAGTAAACTTTTTTTCATAGTTCTTAGCCTCCCCAAAAATATTTAAATTTTACAATTATCATCGAATGATTATACCATACCAATTCACTTTTTCTGTTAATTTTTTTTTAACTTTACCCCACTAAAGATTTTTAATTGACTTCCGATAAATTATATGGTATCATTCATTCAGTGAATGAATAACTTAACACCAAATGGAGGTGAAAATTATATGAGTTTGTATGAAAAAATCTTAAGTAAAAGTGCTGTAATTGGTGTTATTGGAATGGGATATGTCGGCCTGCCATTAGCTGTCGAGAAAGCACGAGCTGGTTATAAAGTTATTGGTTTTGATATACAACAAAAGCGAGTTGATATGATAAATCGGGGTGAAAACTATATAGGAGATGTGGACGATAACGAGTTAAAACAATTGGTATCAGAAGAAAAGCTTAGAGCTACAACCGATTTTGACGAACTGAAGACCTGTGATGTTATTAGCATATGTGTACCAACACCACTTGATAAATTTAAACAACCCGATTTAAGTTACATTATAAATAGTGCGAATGAAATTAAGAAAAGGCTCAGAAAAGGACAGCTTGTTGTCCTAGAAAGTACAACCTATCCTGGAACAACAGACGAAGTTGTCCTTCCAATACTCGAAGAAACTGGTTTGAAAGTAGGCAAGGATTTTTATCTTGCTTTTAGTCCTGAACGGGTTGACCCTGGCAATCCGAGGTACAAAACACGAAATACTCCAAAAGTTGTTGGTGGTATGACTCCTGAATGTACAAAACATGCCGTTGCATTGTATGAAAGCGTTCTTGAAGCTGGGGTATTTCCTGTTTCATCTCCAAAAGCCGCTGAGATGACTAAAATTTTAGAAAACACGTTCAGGCTTGTAAATATAGCTCTTGTTCAGGAAATGACAAAGGTAGCTAATAAAATGGGAATAAATATCTGGGAGGTCATAGATGCCGCTGCTACCAAACCTTTTGGGTACATGCCTTTCTATCCTGGACCTGGTATAGGCGGGCATTGTATTCCTATTGACCCATTTTATCTTGTTTATAAAGCGAAAGAATACGACTTACACATGATGTTGGTGGAACAAGCTGGCGAAATTTCAGATGGAATGCCATACTATGTCGTCGATAGGCTGTCAGATATATTAAATGAACGAAAGAAATGCCTAAATGGGACAAATATACTTATATTAGGTGTCACCTACAAAGGCAACATAGACGATTTAAGAGAAAGCCCTGCCTTAAAAGTTATAGAAATTCTTGAGAAGAAGAAAGCCAATGTGTTCTACTACGACCCATTTGTACCAGAATTTACACACAATGGGAAACACTACAAGAGGGTTGATTTAACAGAAGAATTCTTAAGGACAATTGACGGTGCGGTAATTACGTCTGGGCATACTATAGGAATAGATTACGAGTATATAGCTAAAAATGTGCCGTTCATTTTTGACACAAAGAACGTAACGAAAGGTAAATATGAAAATGTGATACTCCTATAAGATTATAATAAATAAATTTTGGTAAATTATAATCGGTGGTAAAATTACCACCGATTTTTTATCTCTTCATATTGAAATATTTATGTGTTATAATATTCTCGAAATTATAATTCAAAAAATAGTCGAAGAGGTGATTATATGCAATTCAGGGGGGCTAAAAGTTTTTATTTATTTGCCATATTTCTTCTAATATTGATTTCTAGTCAAGGGTGTATCAATAAACCCAAAGAAATATCTCCAACCTTGCTTGAACCCAAAAATGGTGCAATCAACCTGCCTTTCAACAATTTGTCATTTAAATTCAAAGCACTTCCAGGTCAAAAGTATGATTTGATAATAAAAGATTACTCGAGTGGGAAAGAAGTTTATACAACTACCGCAACAGCTGTCAATGAGGAAGTAACAATAACTATTCCAAGAGGTTTTTTAGAGCCAGAGAGAAAGTACAAGTGGTATGTGAGGGTAAGTGGTGATGACTCAAAGGCAAGCTCACTCTGGAACTTTACAACAGAAAAAAATTCTCCTCCAACAATTTCTTCCCTAAGCCCAGACGGTACAACTGGTCATCCGTTTGGTGCGCTTGCGTTAACTTGGAAAGCGAGCGATCTAAACGATGATGAATTAACTTTCACAGTTACTGTATATGAAGAGGGCAAAGACACACCAGTTTTTACTCAAAATGTTTCAACAGACGCTTGCACTGTTAAAAGTCTAAAGCAACAGATGAGATACACTTGGAAGGTTATAGCCAAAGATAAATGGGGAGGTACGGTCGAATCACCACTGGCGAGTTTTCAAACGAAACAAAACGAGCCACCAGAAAACATTCAACTAAAATATCCTGTTGAAAATTCAACGGATGTTAAATTTAACAATTTAATGTTAAGTTGGCAAGGGTTTGATAAAGATTACGAAGATTTAAGATATACACTGTATCTTTTCAAAACAGGTACACCTAAAGGGCAACCACTTTTAAGTAATTCAACGGTAACTGATTATATGGTAACAGACCTTGTGCCATCTACTGATTACACACTTATCATAGAAGCTATAGATACGTATGGTGAAAAGCTCGAAAAGCAATTTACTTTTAGAACAAAAGTTAACACCCTTCCACAAAAACCAGTACTAATAGAACCAAAAGATAATTACAGAGTTAACCTTGCAAAAATCAACTCTCTTAAATTCAAATGGACTACATCGACTGACCCTGATGAAGATGTAGTAAGCTATAGATTTGTTATATCAGACGGAAATACAAATAGGACGATGTACCCATATAATAATAACGAAATGGAATTTAGCCAATTAGCAAGTTTCTTTAAAATTGGTCAAAGGTACACTTGGTATGTAGAAGCCTTAGATAAACACGGCGGTTCAAGTAAAAGTGAAACTTTTTCATTTGAAACTTATAAAAATAATCCGCCAACAGCTCCAACAAATCCCTATCCGGCGAACAACGCGACCAATCTTCCCAATAGAATTCCAAGATTTTCTTGGTATGCAACAGATGAAGATGGCGACCAGTTAAAATACGATTTATACATTGGAAAATCAGAAAGCGATTTGAAATTGGTTGCGGCTGATTTGGAAGTTAATACTTACTCTACAACTATGTTGTTTGATTTCGGAACAACATATTATTGGAAAGTTATCGTAAAAGACGGATATAACGATCCCGTCGAAGGTCCTATTTGGAAATTCACAATAACAAACGCGGACAGACCTCCAACAAAGCCATTGCTTATTTCTCCAACAAACGCTCAGACAAATATCAATTTTAATAACATACAACTCCGCTGGAAGACAAGTTCAGACAATGAAACTCCTAAAGAGAATTTAGTTTATTATGTGTACTGTGGAAGAGCAGATGAAATGACTCTCTTTGCCACAGTTACAGGTCAGTTAACCGATGAACTTACTTATACTTTATCAGGTTTAAAGCCTGTTACAACATACTATTGGAGAGTTGAGGTAAAAGATTCATTTGAAAATTACGCGTACAGCGATACTTGGAGTTTTACCACAAAGCAAAATACAGCACCATATTGGCCAAGTAATCCTAACCCTGCGGATGGTGGTAGTATCACAGGCACCGGGAATCTGACACTTAGCTGGAATGCAAGTGATCCGGATGGTGATAATTTAACTTACGAAGTTAGAGTAAGCACATCCACAAGTTTGCTCCAAAGTGTAGAACCTATTATTTCTTCTAATAATAACGTAACGATAACCATAAATGAGAAAGGAACTTATTATTGGTATGTAACACTAAAAGATCCACATGGTGGCGTTACGGAAGGACCAGTCTGGAGGTTCGAAGTAAAATAAATCGAAATAAAAAGAAAAATACCGGTAGCCAGAAAGGCTACCGGTATTTTTTAATTCATTTTAAAACAGATTAAAATAAAACCAAAGCAAGGTAATCTATCGCAACATTAACTATAGAGTGGTACACTTCCCTTGGTATTTGAATGTTAAGTTCATCGTAAAGTTCATCCATTAATTCAATAACTTCTTTTTTCTTTTTCTCACCTTCACCAGGTCGCTCAACAAGTATCATGAGAAGCTTTAAAATATCCCAAAGCCATTTCATAACCAATCACCAACCGAGTATTATTCTATTAGATTTATTAAAACTTCGATATTTGTTTCCGTTACTCTTGCTTCATCTGGTTCAAAACCATCAGGAACAACATTGATTGCTTTTAAATATTCCATATCTTGCTGAAGTTCTTGCACATTTATATTGTCAACAGGTTCTGGTATGTTTATCCTGTAGGTTTTCATTTGACCATTCTCTATTTTTCTATATACGAGAGACAGTCTTTTCATAATGTATCACCTACATTCTCTGTTGTGATAAGTTGTGCACTTTCACATGTATAATTTGAGTACTTATCAAGTATGTTAACAAAAGCTTGGGCATCAGCTAAGTTGAAGAAGTCATCTACTGAGATTGTTTGTCTTCTGTAAATCGGTTTGTTATTTTCATCATAACCTATCAACCACCTTATTGATAATCTCTTCATAATAAAAAACCTCCTTTCTGGAATATCGAATACCATCTTACCTAATTTTCACCTGCGCAGGCAAAATGATATATCTACCAGAAAGGAAGGTTTTAACAAAAAATTTACATTATATACTTTTTACTTTCTTCGCCAAGTTTTAAAAGCACTATAGATAATCCAAACAAGGAAAACAATTGCTATTACAGGGACAATTGCTATAAAGAAAACGTAAGCTAGAGCCAACATAACAGCAAAAATTAAAATACCAAGTATCCAGACAAATATTGGAGCTAAAATAGGAATGAATGTAACCAAAAGCAGAGCTACAAACAAAATTCCAATCAACGTGAAAATCCACATAAGTACATCATCCCCTTTTTTGATTTTTCAAATTCTATAAACCGTACTTTTCTATCTTATAATACAATGTTCTTATACTTATATCCAACAATTTTGCTGTTTCTTCCTTGTTACCTCCTGTCTTCTTAAGTGCCTCTGCTATTATCTTTTTCTCATAATCTTCTATAAGCTCTTTCAGGGAACCTATGGAAATTGCTTCTTTAGCCTTTGTTCTCTTTAATTCAATATTTTCAGGCAAGTGCTTTGGTTCAATCACTCTTTCCTCAGGTCCCATATTTATCATAACTCTTCCCAAGAAATTCTCAAGTTCTCGAACATTGCCAGGCCAGTCCATATTTACTAAGTATTTAAGAACTGTTGGATTGATTCCTTCAACCATGCGACCGTATTGTTGATTAAGTTTTTTGACTATATGTAAAGCAAGCTTCGGAATATCTTCTTTTCTATCTTTTAAAGCTGGAAGGTATATAGGAAATACATTTAATCTAAAATAAAGGTCTGGTAGAAATTCTCCGTTCTTTACCATTTTTTCTAAGTCAACATTTGTAGCTGCGATTATTCTCACATCTACTTTTCTTACATTTCTACCTCCAACTGGTACAAATTCTTTTGTTTCTATAAATCTTAACAATTTAGGTTGTAGAGGTAGAGGCAATTTCCCAACTTCATCAAGAAATAATGTTCCACCATCTGCTTCTTCAATTAGTCCTTTTTTCCCACCTCTCAGTGCACCGGTAAACGCTCCTTCTTCGTATCCGAAAAGTTCAGATTCAAGTATCGATTCAGGTATCGTTGCACAGTTAACACTTACAAAGGGTTTTGATCTTCTTGGGCTCGAATTGTGAATTGCGTGGGCAAATAATTCTTTTCCCGTTCCACTTTCTCCTCTCAATAGAACTGTAGCAGGTGTTTGGGCAACTTTCTTTGCTTGTTCCTTAGCTATTTGAATTAATTTACTATCACCGATTATGTCATCAAAAGTATATTGAGCTTTCATATATCGAATTAATCTCTTTACTTCTTCAAGTTCATTTGTCAGTTGTAGAATTTCAGAAACATCATGCACAACTGCAACACTGCCTTTGAATTGTCCTTTTACGAAAAGTGGAGTGGCATTAACTATAACTTCTTTTTTCGCTGGTCCGACTTTCAACCTTGCGTTATATATAGGCTGCCTAGTGCGAGCTATAAGCATGTGTATACTTTCACCTTCAGCTATATCTACTGTTGCTGGTTTACCAATTACTTCCTCTGGAGAAAAACCTGTAATTCTTGTATAAGCTTTATTAACAAGGCGCACAATTCCATTTTCATCAGCTACACTAATAGCATCATTTGTTGATTCTATGATTGCCTTTAGCTGAGCTTCAATTTCTTTAAGGTTTGTAATTTCCTCTGCTAATTTCCTAATACTTGTTATATCCCTGAACACAGCAACCGCACCAAGTATATTCCCATTCTCATCACGTAAAGGAATTCTGGAGGTTATAATTATAGCATTACCAGTATACTGGACTTGATCTATTTCCGGTATTCCGTTACGAACAACAATGTGTAAGCGTGTATTGTTAACAACCTCATCAACAGGGCGTCCGATTATATCTGGGCTTAACCCCAAAAGTTTGCATGCGTTGTTATTTACATAAACTACTTTTGCATCTTTGTCAACAAGAATAATCCCTTCAATAACTGAATCCAGAACAAACTTTAAGATTCTTTCCATTAGTTCCATCTCCAAATGATTATTTTGTTACTCTCCTATAACTTTAACAACTACCCTTTTTCTTCTCTGCCCATCAAATTCCGCATAAAATATCTCTTCCCAAGGGCCTAAATCAAGTTTTCCATTAGTAATGGGTATAATCACTTGATGATGAACAAGTATTCTCTTAAGATGAGCGTCTCCATTTGTCTCGCCAGTCATATGATGATAATAATCTCCTTCGGGCGCAAGTTTTTCTAACCAATTCCATATATCTTTATGTAGACCTGACTCGTTATCGTTCACAATTATCCCCGCAGTAATGTGCATAGCAGAAACAAGGCAAAATCCCTCTTTTATACCACTTTTTTCAACTATCCCCTCAATTTTTGGTGTAATATGAACAAGCTCTTTCTTTTTTTGCGTATTAAACCAAAGATATTCTGTGTACGATTTCACAATAAACACCTCCATAACACATTTTTGACAAATTTTTCTTATAGAACGATATACAATTTTGGATAGTCAAATAACTAGAAACTCCTTTTTATTATACATCGAATTTTAAACTCTTTAAAATTCAAATGAATCAACAAGGGGGGTATTATGAGCAAAATACATTTATTAATAATTGTAATCACAGTGTTTTTTATCTGGGCTATCTTCTTCAGATTAGATTTTGTTGAAATTATCGATTTAAAAATAATGGACTTATTCTATAAATTACGTGGCAGAATTAACATAAAACCAGATGTAGTTGTTATTGGTATAGATGAATATTCACTCAGCGCTCTTGAAGTCGAAGGTGACACGTGGCCGTGGGATAGAGAAGTTTACGGTAAACTTTTAGAAAAAGTTTTCGAAGACGGGGCAAAAGTTGTGGCATTTGATGTGTCATTCACAGAACCGGGAGCAGAAGAAACAGACAGTTACTTTGCAAGCACTTTATTAATGTATCAAAATGTTGTACTTGGCACGTACTTAATCAACGAGAAAGGTACATATTTGTCATACGATGAAAGACTCAGAAAAAGAATAGAAGAGAACACAAATTATTTAGATTTCGCATATAAAATGACAAACTTCAAGGAGTTTGCACTTTTAAACCCGTTCAAAATATATAAGATAAGACCAATTTATGAACCATTTTCTGTTGCTGCTTACAGTGCTACATACGAGATTGGTAGTCTGGATGCTGATGGTGTAGTCAGAAGAATGCCATTGCTTGTTGTTGAAGGATGGTCTATGGAAAATGGAATTTCGTCTGGAATTTTACCACATATGAATATAATAGCAGCTGCATTATATTTGGGAATAGATCCGACTGATTTAATTTTAGATTTCTCCAAAAAAGAGGTAATAATGAAAGAAAAGAACATTAAATTTGATAATTCTGGATACATGCACATATGGTTTTACGGGAAAGGGAAGGAAATATTTAAAGAAATACCATCCTACGACGTAATTAGAGGAAAATTCGAAAAGGGGACTTTTAAAGATAAAGTTGTTATTGTTGGATACACAGCAACTGCAAAAGGACTTTACGATCTCAGAATTACACCATTTTCAAACGACGAAGCAGGCGTTTTTATACATGCAAATGCTATTCAAAATATTATAAATGGTGAATATATTAAACCCATTTCACCTTTTTACAATTCGATTATTTTTGCCATTATAATGCTTTTAGTTTCGTTATTATCTTTATTCAATAAAAGGTTAATCAATACTTTTTTGTTATTAATACCATTTATTTTCATTTCAATATCTTTTATTATATTTTCACAAAAGATATATATATCAACATTTCATACATTTTTTGCAACACTATTAGTTGGCAGTGTGAAAACTCTCGGCGATTTCCTTAAGGAAAACGCAGAAAAAAGAAGGATGAAAGAATTTTTATACCGTTATGTTCCGGATATCGTTGCCGATAATCTATTAAAACAGGGTGAATTAAAACTTGGTGGAGAAACAAGAAACGTTGTTGTACTTTTCTCAGATATTAAAGGCTTTACAAGTAGGTCGGAAAAATTATCACCTGAGGAAGTCGTATCATTTCTGAACGTTTATCTAACGAGAATGAGTGAAATAATACGTTACAAGTATAATGGCACAATTGATAAATTCATAGGAGACGCTATTATGGCTATTTTCGGTGCCCCGATTTCTTACGAGGATGATATTGACCGGGCTTTGAAATGTGCTCTTGATATGCGAAAAGAATTAAAAAAACTTGATGAAGAACTTGGATTAGATCTTGATAGTGGTATAGGAATACACTATGGTCCTGCTATCGTTGGAAATATAGGCGCACCATTTAGGATGGATTACACATGCATTGGCGATACAGTGAATACGGCATCAAGAATAGAACACTTAACTAGGGAAATAGATGCCGAAATAATCGTTTCAGAAGAAATCGTAAATAGAACAAATAATTTTATCTTTGAATATGTTGGGAGTTATTCAGTAAAAGGTAAAAGCATACAACTCAATCTGTACAAGCTTATAAGTGAAAAATTAAATACTTGAGGGGGTATTTAGTTGGAAAAAACTCTAAATGATACTTATTATTTCTTTGATCTAGAAAGTAATGAATTTGAAATTTCAGGTCAAATACCAAAACAAGATGATGTGTACGAATTTGCAATGGAATTTGGAATAGCAATTGACGAAAAGATTTTTGATTTATTGTATGAATTGCTCAAAACATACAACTTTGAGCAAGCAAAAGATAAAATAGCAGAGTTTTTTAAAAAACGATATGGAAAAAATATTGAATTAAATTACTCTGAAGAAGGCCAAAATTTCAAATTAACTAAAAATAAATTAGAAATACCAATATTAAGCAAAAATTCTGGAAATCTCGGTCAAATAACTATAACCGGGAAATTCACTTTAAACGAAGTTTTAGGTTTACTTGCCTTTTACGATTCTTTTGTTTCAGTTATAGAAGGCTTTATTCTTGGTCAAAGATTAGAGCTATTACTAAGAAGTGCTTTAAACACACTCTTTATAGCTTTAAATAAAAGATCCAGACTATCTGAAGAAGAATTGTCTACGATGGAAAAAATTGCTGTTGAATTAGCCAAATATGAAAATATAGATCAAGAATTTTGTTTAATAGCACTTAGAACAGCAAATGTGGGCCTTATTGGTGTAAGAGATGAATTATTTGAAAAGATAAGATTAGGTATTTACAGCAACGATGAATGGAATGATTATCTAAGGCATGTCGACCATGGTTACGAAATTCTAAAAGAACTTGAAGTTCAAAAAGAACTAATAGATGTGTGTCTTTATCATCACGAAGTAATTGATGGTACTGGCCCAAAAAAATTGAATCCAAATGAAATACCACCATTGGCTTTAATCATTGGAATTTCGGAAAGTATAGTCCTTCTAAAATGGACAGAAGAACTGTTAAAAAATAAATATCCAGAAAATTATGTCGATATAGCACTAAATATTTTAAGACATGAGGAGTGAGAACTCTGGAAAGTATAAAATACCTGTTTCCTTATCTGTTTCTAGGTCACCTTGTAGGCGATTACGTACTTCAAAATAGCTACATCGCCATGAGAAAAAATAAAGATATACGTGTACTAACGCTTCATATAGTAATTGTATTTCTTTCGCAACTTTCTTTCATTTTTGGAGAAGATTTAACACTAAAATCATTTGGAGCTATTGTAATACTTTCAATAGCACATTTTTTTATAGATATTGGAAAATTTTTATGTAAAAAACGTTTTTGTCAAACTTGGTATTATTACCTTATCGACCAATCATTTCATATCGCAACTCTTCTAATAGCTGCTATTTACCTTGGTAAAGACGTTCAACCGTTTTTAGACAGATTTTTCGTCGTGATCTTATCAGTTGCGGTTTTTAATGGATATTTTTTAAGCATACTAGTTCACTTTATTACGTCAAATGGTATATATAAAAGAGATTACGTGGGTTATTTAATGAGAATGGTAGCTCCTATTTTCTATATTTTAAACATATACGCATTTGTTATATATGCTCTTTCATGTCTAATCTTAGTAATCATAAAACCATCAAAATCAATTATTTTAAATTATTTGACAACAATTGTTTCAACTATAATCTTACTGGAGGTGATGTTATGAGGCGCTTATTAATTTTTTTGTTGTTGATAATTTCCATCCTTGCGATTGCAGCATTTGAAGTTGTGCCGAGTTCTTATAGTGTTGTCAAAGGTGAAAAGATACTTTTTAAAATTTCGTTGACTGATGTTTCTGGGAAACCGCAACAATTTACATTGAAAGCCAAAATAAATCTTGGAGGTTTCGACAAGCCAGATATACTTACCAAAGGTTTGAAAGTCGATGGAAAAACCGAGCTCAACTTTTTAGCACCAAAGAAAGCCGGAGAAGTAAAAATAACATTTTCAGCGGAAACTGCAGATAAAAAAACATACACACAAGAAATATCAATTAATGTAACTGAAAAAGACGAAAGCGAATTTTCTGATAAATTGAAAGCAACAATTGACTCATTCAAGGGTAGCGTTGCGTATAAAAAAGAGGGAAAACAAGTTTGGGAATCTATAAAGTCAGACACCATCTTACAAGAGGGAGATGAAATATTAACCCTTGACAAAGCATATGTAATCGTAAAATTCCCGGATGGTTCTATGACAAAGATAACAGAAAATACTCAAGTTCTTTTCGAAAAGATGAGAAAAGCTAAAGATGGGAGAATTCTCGTTTCAATAATTATTAAGAAAGGTGGAACATATAACGTAGTTCAAAAGATGGTTGCTGGATCTTCGTTTGAAGTTAGAGCTGGAAGTGTTACAGCAGGTGTTAGGGGAACAAAATTTGGAGTTGATTACTATGAAGATAAAGCACAATTAAAAGTGTGGGAAGGCGAAGTACTTGCATTTTATGATGATAGCTTCGTAATCCCAGTATTCGAGGGAGGCCAATTAGCATTTGAATTATTTGGACAGGTTATTGAAGACATAAATCAATTATTCGAAAATACAGAATTTCAAGAATTGCTTGAAACTCTACCTGAATTAGAAGAAATAAGTATTCCAGAATTACCAAAAGAAATTCCTGAGCAAAAATTACCAGAACCAACTATAGAAAAACCTTCCCAACCAACACAACCTATGCAAGCGTATATTCCACAATTAGGTGTTGAAACAGCTTCTAAAGACGGACAAAAATACATCGTTTATACAATTTCACCAGAATTTACAATAGGGCCTGTTACATTAGGTATAGGATTAACAGCATATGCCACAGAAGTTGGTGGCACGTTGTATTACGGTATTCCATCAACTGAGCCAAGTACGAACATAATCAATATGATAACTATCAACTCAGTAGCTCTTAATCTAGGTAATTTTTACTTGAGATATGGCAACATGCCACAAATATCGATTGGAATGGGATTTTCTGTTAGAGACTATTATAAACCATATTCAAAATCATTTGATACAAAAGCTTTTTTAGGAACATTCGGTTTAATGGCTCATCTTCCATTCGAACTAACCAAACTCTGGCCATTTGAATTTGTACAATCAGATAGTGTTTTTGCTGGTGAGTTAGAAATGAAATCCATCTTAGGTGGTATGGATTTAGGTGTCGGTGTACTTTACGATACTTCCGTTGCAACAAATAATGTTTTAAACGAAGCAACGCCAATAAATCTTTCCGCGTCTGTTTACTTGAGATACCCACTTTCAGGTGGATTGCATTTAGGTGTTGAAACCGCATCACAGTTTTTAAGCGATTACTCAAAATTTGGACTCGGTTTATTTGGAGGACTTTCTGGAAGATTATCAATATTCGATGTCATTGCCGGAGCATATGGCACATGGAATGGATTTAGACCTTTCCATTTTGGTAGAATATACACATTCCAAAAATTGAAGAACCAACTTAATACACTTTCAAATGAAGAAATATTATTTGGATATCTTGCTGGATTTAATTTTGATACACAATACGCAATGGGAAGATTCTATTTACTAGGTGATTTCTTAGGTGATATGGATTTGCTTGGAGAGCTGAGAATAAGTATTCCACAAGTTGGAGCTATGGCTGGATTGTTTATATATGGTTATTACTATGATTCGACTCCGTTTGCTGAAAGTCAGTTCACCGATTCAGATACTATAGCATTTCTTAGAATAACTTATCCAATTATGGAAAGAAATCTTGTAGCAGGAATTTTATACAGCTGGGATGCTATAGCTAAACAATGGATCCAAAGTGTGTACATAGGGAGTGAAACAAGCTGGTAAAAATTGTGAGGTGTATCTATGCACAAAAAAATTGAAGGACCGACTTGGCTAAGTGGGTATGTTATTAATAATAGGTTATTTGGAAGAAAAACGAAATTACTTGTAAAAATAGGCGATATAGATTTTTATGTACTCGGTGGATATTCTAATGAATTACTTTCGAAAATACATAAACTTTTAAAACAAGGAATTGTTGTAAATCCGTCGAATGTACGAGACCAAGTTGTTTATATTGCAGCAAAGCTGAATAGCAATTTAAGGCTAAATGAATTACTAAAAGATATTCAAAGTGAAATTTGCACTATTGTTGACGCCGATGCAGCGTCGATATTGATTTATGAAGAAGATCACTTAAAATTCCTTGTGACAGTAGGCAAGGTGAGCGGAAAAATAGAAAGCATCCCAGTTCCTATGGAATCAATAGCTGGAACTATTTTTAAAGAAAGTAAAGCATTGATATTTAACGACCTTGAAAAAAATCCCGTTCATTTTAAAGGCGTAGATAAAGCTGCAAAATTTAAAACGGAGAACATCGTTGGTGCACCAATATGGGTAGAAAATCAAAAGATAGGTGTTATTGAAGTTCTTAATAAGAAAGGTGGCTTCACGGAAGAAGACGCAAAAATTGTCGATTTGTTCGCAAAAATAATCGGTAGAAAACTCTTGAGTACATGGAATTATGAAAGATTCTCAAGTAATTTCAAAAAATTATTGCTTGCAATAGCTACCGCTATTGATAAAAGAGATAATTATACACACACACATTCTCAAAATGTGTCAATGTATTCGGTTGAAATAGGCAGAAAATTAGGCATTAGCCAAGAACTTCTTGAAAAACTTGAATTTTCCGCTATATTACACGATGTTGGAAAAATAGGAATACCAGATAGTATACTATTAAAACCAGGAAAACTGACGGACGAAGAATACCAAATAATCAAGAATCACACAATTTACGGTGCTGAAATCTTGTCTCAAATTAAATATGTTGATAAAGAAATACTTAGTGGTGCTTTAGAACATCACGAAAGATTAGATGGCAGTGGATATCCTTATGGAAAAAAGAATGGAGAGATATCTCTCTTTGGAAGAATCATAGGAATTGTAGATGTTTACGATGCGCTTTCCACAAAAAGATCTTACAAAGAAGCTTGGACAAAAGAAAAAGTTTTTGAAATAATAAAACAAGATGTAGAAAAAGGAAAATTTGATTTAGAATTGTATAATTATTTAGTTGAAATTGTCAATGATATGGAAGGTTGATACTTTTAAAATTTGTTGATTTTTGTAATTAATTAAAAGCCGGGGATAAACCCCGGCCTTGATTTTTTTAAATATTCTTACTTGTTAACTTTTGACTTAAGAACTTTCCCTGGTCTGAATTTTGGAACCTTTCTTGAAGGAATCTTAATCTTTGATTTCGTTCTTGGATTGACACCTGTTCTGCCTGCCATCTTCTTAACTTCAAACGTACCAAAATCAACAAGTTGAACCTTTTCGCCTTTTTCAAGGGCTTCAGCAATAGTTTCAAAAACTGCATCAACAACGGCTTTTACATCTTTTTTCTTAAGTTGTGTCTTTTCTGCTACCGCGTTAACAAGTAGTTTTTTGTTCATAAAGTCCCCCTCCTTTTAAAAAGTGTAGTAAAAATCCACTTATATAATAGCACTTTTGATATATAAAAATCAAGAATACGATGAATACAGGTTTCCTTGTTATTATATCATAAAACATATAGAAAAATCAAGTATTTTGGTTATAAGATAATCTTTTTTTGAAAAAATCACTTATTATAGAACATATTTCGAATTTCATCTTGTGCTCAGTAGATATAACCAAATCAGAGTGTGAACTAAAGTATTTGTGAAACCTTGCGTAGTATTCTTCTATACCCTTACTTGCCATGTATTTTCTAAACTTTTTGATAAATTTTTCTTTAGGCGTTTTTATATACACAATCAAAAAATTTTTTGGTTCTACCATTTCAATGATACCACAACTAAATATTATTTTACCAGAAAACTTTCCAAATCTATCTATTATCTTTTGTTCCATTTTTGCAATTTTTTCAATCCCGTTATATTTAACAAGGGAACACAAATCCTTTTTTGTTTCAACTTCGAGGATTTTTTCAACATCAATAACGTCATATCCAAAATCTTCTTTTAATATTTTTAAAATTATCCCTTTGTCACTACCAGGAAGAGATACTATAAGTAAATTCAGTCTTACCCCTCCAAGATTTTAATGTAAACACTGCGCTTTCTTGGACCATCAAACTCACACAAAAATATCCCTTGCCACGTACCAAGCAACAATTTACCATTTGAAATTATAATAGATAGACTGCTTCCAAAAATCGAAGCTTTTATATGCGCATCGGAGTTACCTTCTAAGTGTTTGTAATCTGAGTTGTATGGAACAAGTTTATTTACATGGTTAATTATATCACTGACGACTGAAGGATCAGCATGTTCATTTATAGTCAACCCACAAGTTGTATGTGGAACATAGACTAAACATATGCCTTCCTTTACATTAGATTCAGAAACTATGTTAGAAACTATCGGAGTAATGTCTAGAAATTCTACACGTTTTGAAGTAGAAACATCTATTTTCTTTAACATGAAACCACTTCCTGACAACTATAATTTTTATAATTTTTATAATTTTTAATCGTGCTTTTCGTAAGGTACACCATCTGCTGCTGGAGCTCTTGATTTTCCAACAAAACCAGCGACAACCACAATTGTAAGTATGAATGGTATAGTATCAAACAATGATTTGACGTTTGAGGCTACTGTTATCTGCTGTAAACTCTGGAGTTGATTTGAAAACGCTCCAAAAAATCCAAAGAATAAGCTGGCGAACATCGCGCCTATTGGATTCCATTTACCGATAATCATAGCAGCAAGTCCTATAAAACCTCTTCCACCAGACATCAATTCTTTAAATTGACCAATTTCTCCAACGCTTAGATACACACCTGCAAGCGAAGCAAAGACACCACTCATAATAACACCAAAATATCTGATTGCAAAAACATTAACACCAAGAGTATCAGCTGCTTCCGGATTTTCACCAACTGCCCTCATTCTCAGACCAAGTTTTGTCTTAAAAATGAGCCACCAACCGAAAATAACACATCCAAACGCGATGTAAACAAATGGACTAATTTCACCTATTATCTGTCCAATAAATGGGACATTTACAAGACCAGGAATCGTTATCTCATCAATTTTTCCAACAAAGTCGGTTTGACCAGGTTGACCAAAAATGGGTTCCATCAAAAAACCTGTTAAACCTTGTGAAAGAAGTATAATAGCCGTACCTAAAACAACCTGGTTACCAGCCCACTTTATACTTCCCCAAGCATGGAGAAGAGCAAGCAAAATACCGCTTACAATCGCCATTAAAACTCCAAACCAAACATTACCAGTTAAATACGTAAAGACAACAGAAGTAAATGCTCCCATCAAAATTATTCCCTCAAGTGCTATATTAACAACGCCGGTAATTTCACTAAATACTCCACCTAAAGAAGCAAACATGAGAGGAGTAGCAGTTGTTAGTGCTATTTTATAAAATTGTGGATTTACAAATATCGATAAAATGGCTTCTAAGACTCTCATGCTTTCACCTTCTTTCTAAGATAAATAGTGCGTACAATTCTATCAGCTGCTACAAGGAAAATAACAATAGCTTGAACAATTATAACTATATACTTTGAAACTCCCATGAATTGCATCTCGTTACTACCTGTTCTAAGAGCACCAATTAATAACGCAGCAAAGATTATTCCAATTGGATTATTCTGACCTATCAACGCTATACTGATACCATCAAAACCTTTACCACCAGAAAGCTCACCTAAAAACCTGTGATGCACTCCCATTAATTCAGTAACACCTGCTAATCCAGCAAGCGCACCACTTATAGCCATCGCTAATACAACATTTTTTGCAACACTAATACCACCGTATTCTGCAGCGTAAGGATTGAAACCCACAGCTTTTATTTCGTAACCAACTGTCGTTTTATTAAGGAAAACGTACATAAATATAGCTGCAAGAATTGATATTATTATTCCAGAACTAAGTTCCATAGCTCCAACCTTCATCAAAATTGGCAATTGAGCTGAAGTAGATATTTCAGGGCTCTTAGGCGTTCCAGAACCCGTTGCAAGCGGACCTGTAACCATAAATGAAGCAATATAAGTGGTTGTCCAGTTCAACATAATAGTTGTAACAACCTCATGAGCTCCTGTTTTGGCTTTAAGAAAACCAGCTATCGCAGCCCAACCGGCACCAGCGGCCATACCTATAAGCATAGTAAGAGGAATTGCAACAGCTGGTGGAAGACCTCCAAAATTACTTGCGACACTTGCAGCAACAAGAGCACCCATAGCCATTTGACCTTCAGCACCGATGTTAAAAACACCTGCTCTAAATCCAAACCCGACCGCCAAACCTGTGAGTATCAAAGGAGTCGTTTTTATAAGTGTATCAATTATCGCTTGCTTGCTACCAAAAGCCCCGCTAAGCAATTTACCGTAAGCAAGTATAGGATTCTTACCTATCGCAAGGATAATAAAAGCAGAGATAATTAAAGCAATCAAAACAGAAATCAAAGGTACAGCAATATTTTCGATAAATTTCTTCATTTTTTACCACCTCTTATTTCTTCTAATCTTTTACCAGCCATCATAAGACCAACTTCTTCTATAGTCGTTTCCTGAGGTTTAACCTCGCCCATTATCTGTCCTTCGTACATCACTAAAATTCTATCACTCAATGAGAATATTTCTTCCAACTCCATAGAAATTAACAATATCCCAACATCGTGCTCTCTCATTTTTAAAATCTGTCTATGAATGAACTCAATCGCTCCAACATCAAGTCCCCTTGTTGGTTGGGCAACAACCATAAACTTTGGTCCTGCCTTTATTTCTCTACCAACAACAAGTTTCTGTTGGTTACCTCCTGAAAAATTACCTCCAAGATGTTCTATTATTCTAGGCCTTACATCAAATTCTTCCATAAGTTCAGCTGCATATTTCTTTATTTCTCTATGATTTAAAAATGCGCCTTTCGCAAAAGGTCTCTTTATATGTCTTCCCAATACGACATTATAATAAGCTGGGAAAGGCTTTATAAGAGCGTGTTTTAACCTATCTTCGGCTATATGTGTCATGCCCATATCTCTTAACTGCCTTGGATGAGCGTTGGTAACATCTTTACCTTCAAAGATTAATTGCCCCTTTTCTACTCTCCTTAAACCTGTAATTGCTTCCACAAGTTCTGTTTGACCGTTACCAGCAACACCAGCAATTCCAACAATCTCACCACGCCTTACGTTAAATGTAACACCTTTAACAGCATCTAAGTGTCTGTTGTCTTTAACCCAAAGGTCTTTAACCTCAAAAATCACTTCTTTTGGACTGTGAGGAGCTTTATCAAGTTTGAGTACAACGTCTCTTCCGACCATCGCTCTTGCAATTTCCCTTTCGTTTGTTTCTTTAGTAATTAACTCAGCCGTTACCTTACCACCACGCATGACTGTTATCCTATCGCTTATTTCCATAACTTCATTTAATTTATGTGAAATAAATAAAATAGTCTTTCCAGCATTTTGAAGATTTCTCATAATAACAAATAGTTCTTCAACTTCTTGCGGTGTCAAAACAGCGGTAGGTTCGTCCAAAATAATTATATTCGCACCACGGTACAATGTTTTTATAATCTCAACCCTTTGCTGCATACCAACTGGTATATCCTCTATTTTTGCGTCAACATCAACATAAAGCCCATATTTTTCCGATAACTCTCTAACTTCTTTCCTTGCCTTTTGAAGGTCAAAATTCAGTCCTTTAGTTGGTTCACTTCCAAGAACAACATTCTCTGCAACAGTTAATGTATCAACAAGCATAAAGTGTTGGTGGACCATACCTATACCTGCTTTTATCGCATCTCTTGGTCCAGCAAATACCTTTTTTTCGCCAAAAATTCTTATTTCTCCACTATCTGGATGGTATAGACCGTAGAGTTGATTCATCAATGTACTCTTTCCGGCACCGTTCTCACCGACTATAGCATGAACCTCACCTTTTTTTATACGTATGGTAACTTTATCGTTTGCCAAAACTCCCGGAAATCTCTTTGTAATATCGATCATCTCTACGGCGTACTCTTCGCTTTTCAACATGTCATGAACTTTTGAATTCACTAAATGTCCACCTCCGTAGTATTATCATATGTTAAATCAGATAAATTAATCAGCACTCAATGACCTATAGAAGATAAGTGAATATTTCTAAAAGGCCATTGACTACCGATTAAACAAAAATAATTTATTAAAACCGGGGGCGAGAGCCCCCGCAAAGTTTATGAAATAATGGAAAAACTTTAACAAGAATTATTTTGGAAGTTTTACTCCTTTTACTGTAAACGCCTTAAGTGCGTCTTCTGAGTCTGGAACTGTAATCTTACCTTCGATTATAAGACCTTTAAGGTACTCAAGCTCTTTAAGTACATTTGGAGCAAGTTTATCTATAATGTCTTTTGTGTATTTCATTTCAGACATTCTAACACCATTTTCTTTGAGTCCAAGAGTCTTCAATCCACCTTTGAATTGTCCTTTGAATGCCCAAGTTACTCCATAATAACCTGCTGTATCAACACCTTTCATAGCGCTTGTGAGAACTACACCGGGGGCCATGTAATCTTGATCAACATCGACACCTATCGCATAGTAAAGTGCCTTACCAGAAAGGGCATATTTCTTAATATTATCTAAACCTTTACCGGCAAGTTTTTCGCTTCTTTCCTTTGCTGCTTCTATAACACCGTTACCACAAGCACCAGCTGCAGCAAATATAATATCTGCACCTTGTGAAAATTGAGAATTAGCAAGGTCTTTACCTTTCTTTGGATCACTAAACTCGTTTGTGTAGCCTTTAATAACCGTAATTTTTTTACCATGGAGGTCTTGATATGCCTTTATACCTGCTTCATAACCGTATCTGAATCTTTCAACTGGTGGAATTGGAATACCGCCTATAAATCCAACTTTTCCTGTCCTTGTCATTGCTGCAGCGACGTAACCAACAAGGAATGCTGATTCTTGTTCTTTAAAGAGGAAATTAATAACGTTTGGAAGTTCCTTACCAAATTCAATATCAATACCTGCGAAATAGACAGAAGGATATTGCTTCGCTACTTTTTCAAGAGCATCTTGCATCATGAAGCCGACTGCAAAAACGATACCGCCGTCTTTTTCCTTTGAAACTTCTTCTGCTGCTTTAGTAAGGTTTGGTATATAATCTGACTGTTCTTGTGACATGATAACTTTTGCCTCAACACCAAGCTCTTTCGCAGCCCTTTGAATACCAGCCCATGTACCATCGTTAAATGACTTATCGCCAAGACCACCTGTGTCGGTAACCATAATAGCCTTGAACGAAAAACCGAACGTTAACAAGAGTGCTAACAACGCAACTGCTAAAAACCTTTTCATACCTTTTCCCTCCTTCTCAAGGTGTTTGTAGAGTTAAACCAAATAAATCCAAAAACGAGCGACAAAATTAAAACATATGGAATTGTCCAGCTAATGTAAATTGTTATCGATGGTACACCAACTTGAACAAACAGTATTTGATTCTTTAATAAGCTTAGCACAGAAACCGCGATACTTCCAATTAAAGGTATAAAAGCCTCTTTAAAGTTTAAAGCCACTAAGAATAAAGAGAGAGCTAACAAAATTGTTGCAGCCAGATAGTTTTGAATCTTGTATCCAGGCAATGAAACAACGGAAATTTCTTTTGTTGAGTTTATCTTCTCTGAAAATTCTTTCGCTGTATTTTCACTAAAATTAGAATTAACAAAACTAATCAAATCATTTTTGAATTTCTCAGAAGATACAGAAGCCATCTTCACCAAAAGTTTTTGCGTTGATAATTTTATCTTTTCGACTTTCTTCATTCTGCTCTTTTCAAAGTACACGAAATCATCAATTTCCTTCTTCTTATCTTTGTGCTTACTTAAAAGGTTACTCACATATTCAATTCTCTTGTCAAATTTTTCAGGTTCAAAACATTCTTCTGGTACATTTCCATCTTCTTCTAATTCCGCTATTAAATTCGAAAAAGCTTGTATCGATTCGTTTGTCAAAGTATTATAGTCTTTTGCGTTAATTTTAAGCTTACCAAGTTGATCGTTTATAATATCATCAACAAGGGCTGAATAGAAAGGAGAATTTGAGAATGAATTTTTCATAACAAGATCTGGGGTTCCGAATGATGGTAAGAAAAGAGCAATTATAGTTAACAGTGATATAAGAGAGTATAAATATTTCTTTCTGGTAAAGAAGTAAGTTACTGAAAAGATTACAGCAATAGCGAAAACAATACCGTATATCTTTCCATCAACTAAAGATTGAATATCCATGAATGAACCTATATAAACAGTTTCTGAAGCTAAGAACAAAGCAAAGACCAATCTCATATTCTTTAAAAGGAAATAACCTACAGTAAACAACGCTAAATAGACTAACCATCTTACCCAAGCAAAGCTTTTTTCTTTTGGTGTTATATCAACAAATTTTTGAGCTATCTCGTTTTTCAACCCTGCTATGTACGAAAAAGCGCTTCTAAACACTGTTGCGCTTGTTCTCATAATCAACGTTTCAGGTTCAAAGTCATTTGTACTCTTTTGAGCATCGATTATAATTTCTTGAAGCCCTTTGACAACTTCAGATTTAGAAAGCAATATCGAAATTGCTTCTTTTTCCTCTCCATTGTAGACAGGTTCATAACTGTAATTGTTTATCAAATTTTTCTTTAAATTTTTAATTTCTTCAGGCACAAGTTCCGAAGGCAAACCGGGAACATCTAAACCAAAAAGGTATGCAACTAAATCTTGAGCGTAATTTCTGAAAGCATCTGAGACTCTAAATTGGTATTCGGAGAAAAATTCGTTGAAAATAGGTGAATTTTTAACAATCTCAACATCCATTTTTCTATGGTTTAACTTCGCTTCCCAGTAGGCCAAGTAAATAGCTCTTGCAAGTCTTTCTTCATCAGAATTCGTTCCATTAAACGGTTTTATACTTAACAAATAATCACCTGTCTTTTTTGTTGTCTCAGTTTTTTCGGAAGAACCAACCATGTAAATTTTCAAAAATCTGTAAATAGGCAAGTCATTTTTTATAACTTCTCGAACATAGGAACCAAAACTCGAAGAACCTTCAAAATACGATAAGTAATAATTTTCAGATTTTTTAATATCCAAAGCGTAAGCAAATAAAACCATCAGAATTAGAAAAATAAAAGTGAGAGTTCTCTTTGTAACGCTCTTTTCTTTTATCACGTTTTGCACCTTCCTTTTCTATTTTATCGATTTTATGATTTGTATTGTGACTCTATTTTTTTAAATAAAATAATTGAAGCATTGTAATTATATTATATCACACAAAAATAAATCAAATAAACATTTCACAAGAATAAATCAAAAAACTACATAGAAAATAAGTACAACAGGTTAAATTAAGGCGTAATTCAACCTATATTACTATTTTAAACATTTAATCATTAACATCAAAACATGACAAATTATAAATCTTACTATTTAAACTAAACTCAAAGAAAAAGGGGGCAATGCCCCCTTTTATCCTAATCTAATTTTGAAAAAGTTTAAACTTAATACTAACTTACTCTTCAACTGTTATTGCTGCTGTTGGGCAGCTATCTGCAGCATCTTTTGCGCAATCAAGATCTGTCTCTGGTTGAAGTACCTTTGCTTTCATATCATCGCCGAGTTTGAAAACATCTGGACAAAGGTTTTCACAAACTCCACAACCAATGCATGTTGCTTCGTCAACTCTAACTTTCATCTCTTAGCACCTCCTCATTTAAGTTCTTTGATATTATACCATAATATTGTAGATAAGACAATATGGGATGCTGGCTTAAGATAATGCTTTACCTACCATTTGTGCTAAATTATCTTCTATTAGTTTTAAAATTTGTCGAATTTCTGGATCGTTTTCTAGCCTGTTCTCTGTAGCCTTTATACCATTTAATACTGTAGGATGACTTTTTTTAAGTAAAGTAGCGATTTTTCTTGATGACATTTGAAATTTTGTACTTAAAATGTACATCGCTAGATGCCTTGCAACTACAATATTTTTACCCTTCTTATTTGACAGCAAATCTTCTTTAGAAAGTTTAAAATACCTAGCCACGATACTCATTATATCATTCTGTTCATGATTTTCTTCCTCTTCAGTTAAAAAATCTTTTAGTATTAATCTTGCTGTTGCAACATCTAAATCCTTGTACATGCTCTTATATGCAATTAGTTTAATTATAGCCCCTTTGAGAATTCTTATACTTCCTTTAAAATGTTTCGCTACGTAATTTAATATATCATCAGAAATATCGGCTTTTTCATCTTCAACGATTTTCTTTGCTATACGGTACATTGCTTCAACCGACGGGTTTTTTATCTCAACAACGACGCCCATCTGGAACCTTGAAATTACCCTATCTTGAAAATCTTTAAGTTCTTTTGGTGATCTGTCAGAACAAACTATTATCTGTTTTCCTGCTTCATACAAAGTATTGAAAGTGTGGAAAAGTTCTATCTGTACACCTTTCTTTCCAGCAAGAAATTGGATATCATCTATTACCAATACATCTACTTTCTTTCTGTACTTCTCTCTAAACTCTTCCACTGTACCTGCTTTAAGCTTTGCGATTAATTCGTTCATAAAGGCTTCACTTGTCAAATAAGCAAATCTAATATCTGGATCGTTTTCAAGCAAATAATTTCCGAAAGCTTGTACCAAGTGTGTTTTTCCCATACCAGCTTTACTGTAAATAAATATAGGATTGAAGATTCCAAGTTTCTTAGCCGACTCAAGAAGAATAGTGTAAGCAAGTTGGTTGAATTCTTCAACAACAAAATTGCCAAAAGTATATCTGGAACTCACTGGTGTAATAAGAACGGGCCTTTTTCTTACAAGCGCACCATTATCGTTGTTGCAAACTTCATCTTTTTGTACTTGAGCATACACTATTTCATATGTAGAGTTCGGGCCTAAAACCTCATATAGAACCTTTCGTATTATCTTGTCAAACTTCTTCTCGATATAACCTTTAATAAACATATTTCCCACTTCAAATATCACATGGTTTTCTATAACCGATTTAACTGTGAAATCAATAAACCAGCTTTCCCATTGTTGTCTACTTATCTTTTCTTTTAGTAAGGAGAGAATTTTTTCACCTCTTGAAGACATAAACAACACCTCGAATTTTTAATTTTGAATTTGAAATATGTTCTGTGGGCTGCCATCAGTGCAAGATATTCGACAAAAACATATAATTAGGTAGATAATTAAATGAGAAAAAAGTATATTTGGGAGAGAGCAATATGTATTATCTCACAGGTCTATGTTAAAAATCAAGTCAAAGTTTATGTTAACATCTAAATGATATTTTTCAGAGTGATACTAATTTATGACAATATGTTACCTTTAGTTTTAAATGAGAAAAAATGTTATAGAGATCCCAAAATTTAATCCTTTAGAATTTTTAATTTTTTAAAAAGTACTCCTAAAGATTTACAAGTAACAGAAAAAAATAAAGACTTAAAAACTAATAAACGTGGTTAAAAAAATCTTAAGTATGCGCATGTATGCTTTTTCTTTTGAAAAAATGCTATACTTTAATTTTTTAAATAAGAGATTATAATATTTTTTGTAATGCAAAATTATTTCCTATTATTTTTATCAAAAAAGTGGGGGAAAGGAATGAGCAGAAATAAAAAAATATTTATATCTTTTGACTTTGAAGGATTAGCTGGTATTACAAATTGGTCAGATGTAGACAAAAGATCAACGGATTACAAAAGAGAATACATGTTAAAACAACTCAGAGCGTTTTTAAATGGTCTTGGAAATTCAGAGATACTTCTTGTTGATTCCCACGCCTCAGGCGACAATATTCCTTGGGAAATCACTTCAGAATTTCCAAATGTGAACTTGGTTAGCGGCGGAATAAGAAGATATTACATGATGTACGGCATCGATGAATCATTTGATTACATTGTTTTCTTTGGTTATCATGCAGGTATTGGCACTGAAAGTGCAAACATGGACCATACTTATTCAAGTTCGTCTATACACAATTTGTGGATAAATGGTTTGGAAATGAATGAAGCGCTTATAAATGCTGCGTTCGGTAGTTTGTATAACGTACCCGTAGGTTGTATCGTTGGAGATGACAAAGTTGTTCAGCAAACGAAAAAATACATTCCAAAGGCTTTGTATTCTGTTACAAAAGAGTCAATAGGTAGGCATAGTGCCGTTATGAGACCGATGAAAGACTTACTAACCGAACTTGAAGAGAATGCAAAAGCACTTATTCAAAGAGAAAAAAGTGAGTTTGATATATTCAGCTTCAAAAAACCGATTGAAATGATTGTTGAGTTTTCAGATACACTTAGAGCTGATTTAGTTTCTTCTATGCCACTTGTAGAAAGATTAGATGGAAGAAAAGTAAGGATAATTCACGAAGACTATAAAGTAATATTTGAAGCTCTTCTTGCAATGACCTATATTTGTGCAGCAGCAAAACTTCTTTCATAAATTTTATATTTTATATATTGTAGTATAGCGGAGGTGTTTAAAGTGCTTAGAACCCTTGACGATATCATCGAATTGGCAAAAGGAAAAAACAAGATTATTGCTATTGCTGGTGGAGAGGATAAAGAAGCAATAAAAGCAGTACACGAAGCAAAAGATTTAGGAGTTTCCGCAATACTCTTTGGAAAAAAAGAAATCATTGAAAAAAACCTCGAAGAGATAGGCGCCGAATTTCCTGTCGTTGATTGCCGAACAGAAGAAGAGGCCTCAAAACAAGCTGTTAAAAGCATAACAGAAGGAAAGGCACACATAGTTATGAAAGGATTAGTTAAAACATCAACATTACTTAAAGCTGTACTTGACAAAGAATTTGGGTTAAGAACCGATAGATTACTCTCACACGTTGCTGTTGTTGAAGTCCCAGGTGTAAATAGATTGATATTTGTCACTGATGGTGGAATGGTTATAAGACCAACATTGGAGCAAAAAGTGCAGATAATACAAAACGCTGTGGAAGTAGCAAGAAAACTCGGTTATGAAATACCAAAAGTTGGTCTTATAGCTGCCGTTGAGACAGTCAATCCCGATATGCCTGAAACAATGGAGGCAGCAATAATTGCTAAAATGAACGAAAGAGGACAAATAAAAAACTGCAAAATAGATGGTCCACTTGGTATCGATAATGCGCTTAGTATTTACGCTGCGGAAGTAAAAGGTGTGAAAGGGGATGTAGCAGGGCATGCAGATATCTTAGTTGTTCCAGACATACACAGTGGAAATTTCCTTGGTAAATCAGCTGTATACTTTGCTAACGGAAGAATTGCAGGTATAATAGCTGGAGCCAAGGTACCAGTAATAGTTATTTCAAGAGCCGACACAAGCGATTCTAAATTTGCATCGATAGCATTGGCAATTGCTTTATCATAACGATAAATACCTAAAATATCTAAGTTCTGGAGGTGTAAAGCAATGAAAAAACTCGCAGTTGTAGCAATTGGTGGAAACGCAGTAAACAGACCTGGTGAGGAACCAACAGCGGAAAACATGATTAAAAATCTTTCAGAAACAGCACACTACTTAGCAGGTATGCTTGATGAGTACGATATTATTATCACACACGGGAACGGTCCACAAGTTGGAAACTTGCTTGTACAACAAGATCTTGCAAAGCATGTAATTCCACCATTTCCAATCGACGTAAACGACGCACAAACACAAGGTAGTCTCGGCTATATGATAGCTCTTACTTTAGAAAATGAACTAAAAAAGCGAAATATTGAAAGACAAATAGCTGCTATAGTAACACAAATAGAAGTAGATAAAAACGATCCAGCATTTCAAAAACCAACAAAACCCGTTGGACCATTCTATTCCAAAGAAGAGGCTGAAAAACTTGCACAAGAAAAAGGCTGGATAATGAAAGAAGATGCTGGAAGAGGCTATAGAAGAGTCGTACCATCACCAATACCACTAGATATTGTTGAAAAAGAAGTTATAAAAATGTTAGTAGAAAAAGACGTTATAGTAATCGCAGCTGGTGGTGGTGGAATACCCGTTGTCAAAGAAAACGGCATGTTCAAAGGCGTGGAAGCAGTTATAGATAAAGACAGGGCAAGTGCATTATTAGCAAAGGAAGTAGAAGCAGATATTTTAATAATATTAACAGGTGTAGAAAAAGTCTGCATAAATTACAAAAAGCCAGATCAATTTGAAGTCGATAAACTAACGGTTGAAGAAGCAAAAAAATACCTTGCTGAAGGGCAATTTCCATCTGGAAGCATGGGGCCAAAAATTGAAGCAGCTATCGACTTTGTTTCATCAACGGGTCGTGAATGTATAATCACAGATATGGCAGTACTCGATAAAGCCCTAAAGGGCGAAACTGGAACAAAGATTGTTCCATAAAACATAAATTATAAAGATAATTAAAAAATAGCGGTTGCTCAATTCAAAATATTGGCAACCGCTATTTTTTATTTTTCTGATTAACAAAATGTTAATTTTTACTATACCCAAGTATATTTTAAAAAGTTGTCGAAAAACACCATAAATAAAGCATCTTACAACATGTTATTTTTTAATACAAAATTGCATTTTGTTATTCTTTTACTTTACAATATAAACAGTCTTTTTCTAATTTTAGCGGAGCGGAGAGAAGATGAATAGAGTATATAACGAGCATCACATTCCGGTATTGTTAAATGAGGTTGTTGAAAATTTAATTTGGAAGCCGGACGGGGTGTATGTAGACTGCACTGTAGGAGAAGGTGGACACACTCGAGCTATAGCAGAAAGAGTATTACCATATGGTGGTAGGGTTATTGGTATTGATGTCGATAGTGAAGTATTACAAATAGCGGAGCGTAATTTGTTATCCTACCCTAACGTTCAACTTTTTAAATTCTCCTACGTAGAACTACCCGTCTTGTTAAGTTTATTACAAGTCCATAAAGTTGATGGACTTCTTGTTGATTTGGGAGTATCAACCTACCAACTCAAAGCAGAGGGTAGAGGTTTTTCTTTTAATCAAGATGAACCTCTGGATATGAGAATGAACCTCGAAAGTGAGTTAACTGCCTACCACGTTGTTAATACCTATCCTGAAGAAAAATTAGCCGATATTATATACAACTATGGTGAAGAAAATTTTTCTCGAAAAATTGCAAGAGCAATTGTCCAAAATAGACCTATACAAACAACAAGACAACTTGTTGAAGTAATCAAGATGGCGCTCCCGTACAAGGAAGTGCATAATAGGAAACGTCATTTTGCCACAAAAACTTTCCAAGCTATAAGAATTGAGGTAAATAAAGAAATTGAGAATATTTCTAAATTTCTTGAATTCGCGCCAGATTATCTAAATCCTGGCGGCAGATTAGCTATAATTTCTTTCCATTCATTAGAAGATAGGATTGTGAAACATGCATTTAAGAATGATAAGAGGTTAAAACCTATTGGTGATTTTATTAGTCCAACAACTTTTGAAGTAGCTGAAAATCCAAGAGCTAGAAGCGCCAAACTTAGATTAGCGGAGCGAGTTTAATCCCCATTAAAACTTTAATTTACAAAACCAGTTCAAAGTGGTTTATAGTCCGAACGAAGCTTTCACTTAGACCGTTCCTTGTCGATCCATTTATTCATTTTATTTTATTCTATCTATTTAAAAATCTAGCGGAGCGAAGGGGGATATTTATGACTTTAGTAAGGGCCAAACAGAGAGAAGTTATCCTTGAAAAAGAAAGTAGTTTTATTTCAACTTTTTTCAAATACTTGATTCCTATTGTTTTGTTGGTTATACTTGCTCTTAGTGCATATATACTTAATTGGAGAACGGTCCAATTAAGTAAAGAACTTTCAATTTATAGAGAAAATCTTTCAATAATTGAACAACAAAGCGAGGTACTTGGGTTGCAAATTACAAAAATTGTTATGGGGCGTGATGTAATAAATTGAATAAGTTGAGTAATAAGAGATACAAAATTGTATTTATATCTTTTGTATTAATATTATCAACGCTAATTTTCAAAATATGGAATAATATATATACTAATCAATACGCTATAAACAGCAAAGTAATTGCACTTAGGGGTAATATATATGACTCACGTGGGAGGCTTTTAGCAACAAGTGAAGTCGTTTATACAGCATACTTAGATATTAGATATTTGAAAGCAATTGCCGGTAATGCCTTTAAGCGTGATCCGGATTTTATAAAGATGCTTTCTAATTTTGGATTATCCGAAAAGCTCGTTGACTTAGATAATAATAACATCTTAAGACTTGGTTCTTTTTCGAAAAGAGAAGAAATACAAAAAAAGATACCGACCCAGTATTTAAAGTTTGTCAACATAGAGCAAGAGGAGCGGAGAATTTCTATCCAAGATTTTGCTTTGAATTTCATCGTAGGCCGTACTGAACAAAGATGTGGCATCAGCGGGGCAGAAGCGTACTTTGATAAATTATTGAGACCCATTAGAGATGGGATAATTTCTATTAGCTATTCAAGTTTTATAGGTAACAGAGTTAAATCAGTAAGAATTGAACCAGAAAACGGTAAAGATATAAAATTAACAATTGATATATCTCTTCAAAAAAAACTTTATGATTTTGCTAAAAAATATCAATTAGAAAAACAAGCAACTGAAGTTGGAATATTATTGATGGAGAGTAAAACCGGGAAAATAAGAGTCGCACTAACTACTCAAAGTTGGCCAACATACTATATGGGATATCTTGAACCAGGCTCTACAATAAAACCTATACTTTTTGCAGCTGCACTTGAACTTGGATTAGTTACACCAGAAACAAATTTTTATTGTCCAGGGTACATTAAACCCATAGAAGGACTTGATTTAACAATAAAAGACCTTGAAAAACACGAAAATATAACGCTTTACGATGGACTTGTCCATTCCTGTAACGTTGTCTCTATTTTAACCACTAAAAAAATAATTGATACATATGGTCAAGAGAAACTTTATGAGATACTAACATCTTTTGGTTTTGGAAAAGAAACTGGAATTGAATTGTTAGGAGAGATTCCCGGTAAGCTTAATCCACCTGACAAATGGTATCGTGCAGATTGGGCGTTCATTGGAATTGGCCAATCAATAGGAGTTACACCTATTCAATTATTAGCTGCTTTCAATTCAATTGTAAATGATGGTATATACGTTTCTCCAACACTTGATGAATCAGGTGAAATTAGAACTAAAAAAATTCTTTCGGCTGATACAGCAAAAATAGTTAAGACAATGCTTCTTGATGTTGTAGAGAAAGGTACAGGAGTAAATGCAAAAGTTGATGAAATAAAAATCTTAGGTAAGACTGGTACAGCACAAAAAAATGGGAAAAAGGATGTTACAGCACTCTTTATTGGTCAAGTTAAGTTAGATAAAGAATACACAATCCTTGTTTGGGTAGATTCTCCGCAAAAAGAAAAGTTAAGTAGTATAGTTGCAGCACCACTTTTTAAAAATGTGGTTGAAGAGTTAATACAATATCAAACTAAGAATTCACAAAACTCAAATAACGCAGAAATTCCAAATATAAAAGGCTGGACAATTAAACAACTCATCTCATTGGCAAATGAAAAAAAGTTAAACATTAAGATTCATGAAAAAGGTCTCTATGTGGATAAATACGAATTCGAAATTACGTCAGAAGGAACCGCATTAAACGTATGGCTTTCCGATTTACCACCCCTATAACCCAAAATAAAAATTCATGCTTTTGTTACATTTTTTTCACTAATAAAAATCAATATCTGGTAAAATATAGCATTGGTATATCTCAATGTTTGCCGAAGAATGCAGGTACAAAAAAGACCCAAGTGGTCGCCTGCAGGAGGCACAAAAGAGAAACCCGCTTTTTAGCTGGAGTTCTCTTTTGTTATGCCTCGGAAAGAGGCATTTTTTGTTTTTATTTAGAGATTGGAGGTGAAGATGTGCTTAGAAGACCAGAAAAGGAACAGTTGGTTCAAGAACTTACCAGCGAGTTTCAAAATTCATCACTTGTTCTTTTCACAGACTTTAAAGGTTTGACCGTTGCACAAATGACAAATTTAAGAAGAGCTTTAAGAGAAAAACTTGGTAGTGGTGCAAGGTTAACCGTTGTAAAAAACACACTTTTAAAGATGGCTTTGAAGAACTCTGGTTACGATGTTGATTCTCATGAAAGTTCATTCTTTGGTCCCACAGCGGTTTTGTATGTAACAGAGGGAGATCCAGTAGAAGCTATCAAAGTCTTCTACAACTTTGTTAAAGAAAACAAGGGTACACCAGTATGTAAAGGTTTATTCCTTGAAAGAAAGTTCTTTGCCGGGGAACAACTCGAAGACCTTTCGAAACTTCCATCCAGAGACCAACTTATCGCAATGGTTGTTGGAGGAATTCAGGCTCCGATACGCGGTCTTGTCAACTCTCTTGCAGGTGTGCTTAGAAGCGTACTTTATGCGCTTAATGCTATTAAAGAGCAAAAAGAAAAGCAGTGATAAACACAAGATTTGCTTTAATTAAAAAATTTAAGAACATACGATTATGGAGGTGTATATCATGACATTGGAAGAACTTGTAAAAGCTATTGAAGGTTTAACAGTTGCAGAACTTGCAGAACTTGTCAAGATGCTTGAAGAAAGATTTGGAGTAAGCGCAGCGGCACCAGTAATGGCAGCAATGCCCGTTGCAGGCGCAGCAGCACCAGCAGCTGCAGCAGCTGAAGAAAAAGATTCATTCGATGTTCTCCTCAAGAGCTTCGGAGCAAAGAAAGTTGAAGTTATAAAGGTAGTAAGAGAAATAACAGGCCTCGGTCTTAAAGAAGCAAAAGACCTCGTAGAAAAAGCAGGAGCAGCAGATGCATTCATTAAACAAGGCGTAAAGAAAGAAGAAGCAGAAGAAATCAAGAAGAAGATTACAGAAGTTGGCGGAGAAGTTGAAATAAAGTAACATACTTTTCAAAATAAAGAATATTGTGTATCAAACCCCGCACAGTACTGTACAGTGCGGGGTTTTTATGGTTTAATATATAATTGGCTTATTATTGACTTTTCCAATCCTTTTTCTTTCTAAACCTCCGCGGTGATTATTTTTCCATCCAGATTGTAATGTGCAAATGTGCAATGATTGAGGAAGAGGTGATGAGATGAAAACCTACCAAATTGGTAAACGTACAAGGTATTCTTTCGGTAAGGTTGATGAGATTATCCAAGTACCCGACCTTGTTGAAATCCAGCGAAAGTCTTTCGAAGAGCTTTTGAACCATGGTATTTTACGTATTCTTAAGAAGTTTAGCCCTATAACTTCTGCAAAAGTTGAAGGCAGAAGAGAGAAGGGCTTCAATCTTGAGTTTGTAAACTTCAGAGTTGGTGCGCCACTTCACAGTGTTGAAGAATGTAAGCAAAGATTGTTAACTTATGTAGCTCCATTCTATGCAACAGTTAGGGTCACAGATGTTTCAACCGGAGAAATGCGTGAAGAAGAGGTTTCTCTTGGAAACTACCCAATAATGACTGAAAATCAAACTTTTGTAATTAACGGTGTTGAAAGGGTTGTTGTAAGTCAACTTGTTAGAAGCCCAGGTATATATTTTGTCGAAGAACCAACAAAAAACATTGGTGCTAAACCTATATATCTTGCTCATTTTCTACCAATTCGTGGTGTATGGTTAGAAATAATGCTTAATTTAAACGATGAAACACTTTATGCAAGAATTGATAGAAGAAAAAGACTCAATCTATTCCTTGTTTTAAAAACACTTGGATTTCAAAATGATATAGATATACTCTCTCTCTTCCCAGCTTACTTAGATGTCGAAGACGACTATTCTTTAAAACAATCTGAAGGAATAATTATTCTCGAGAAAATTGTTTCAAAAAGCGGAGAAGTAATTGCAGAAAAAGGGTCAGTTCTAACTTCGACACTTGTCGAAATATTAAGAGAACATGGAATTGAAAAAATTAAAGTTGTTAATAACTATATGTTCAAAACATACATGAAGCTTAAAGAAAAACTCAAAATGCCATTAGAAGAAAATATCAGTGAGTTAAGAGCTTTCATGGAAATATACAAGGAATTAAGACCCGGAGAAGTATTCAGATACAATGCCGCAAAATCATATTGGAATAACCTTTACTTTAATGAAGAAAGGTTTGAACTTTCAGAAGTCGGTCGCTATAAAATGAATAAAAAATTGACAAATGCCTATAGAAAATATTTGATTGAAATAGAAGGAAGAAATCCAAAAAGTGTTGAACGGATAGAATACGAAGAAAAATCGAATGCTCTTACACCAATAGATATTATCTTGGTTATTAGAATGCTCCTTGAAACAGAAAAACATCCAGAAACGTTGGATACCAAAGACCATCTATCGAATAAGAGAGTTAAAACAGTTGGTGAACTTATAGGTTCAGAATTTGAAAGAGCATTTTCGAAATCAATACACCAAATACAAGAAAAATTAGCTACCTACACAAGTTTAGATAAGATATCTATTCCAAGTTTAATAAATTTGAGAAATGTCATAGCTTCATTGAATAGCTTTTTTGCCACAAACCCGCTCTCTCAATTTATGGACCAAGTAAACCCAATTGCTGAATTAACACATAAAAGAAGGCTAACTGCAGTCGGACCCGGCGGTTTAAAAAGAGAAAGAGCAAGATTTGAGGTTCGTGACGTTCACCACTCACACTATGGAAGAATGTGTCCTATCGAAACACCAGAAGGTGGTAATATTGGTCTTATAACATCGCTTTCAGTCTATGCAACTATCGATGAATATGGATTCTTAGTAACACCTTATAGAAAAATCACCAACGGAAAATTAACAAACGAAGTGGTTTATTTAGCTGCCGACGAAGAAGAAAACTACAAAATAGCATCTGCAACAATCGGTTTTGACAAAGAAGGGAATATAATACAAGAAAGAGTTCCTGTAAGGTATCTTGAAAAAATTGTTTACGTCCACAAAAATGAAGTAGATTTTGTAGACATTTCTCCAAAGCAGATAGTTAGTGTCACAACATCACTTATACCATTCTTGGAACACGATGACGCAAACCGCGCGTTGATGGGTTCAAACATGCAAAGACAAGCTGTTCCTGTTATAAAGCCAGAAGCACCATTTGTAGGTACAGGAATGGAATACGCAGCAGCAATATACTCAGGTCACGTAGTGTTAGCAAAGAATGATGGTGTAGTTAAAAAGGTTGATGGTAGAAAAATTATCATTCACAGAATAGATGAAAATGGTCAACTAATGTACGATAAAAAAGGTAACCCAATAATTGACGAATACACACTTCTAAAATATGTAAGGTCAAACCAAGATACATCAATAACGCAAAAACCAATCGTCAATGTTGGTGATTTCGTAAAGAAAGGCTCGCCAATCGCTGATGGTCCAGCAACTGACAATGGAGAACTTGCACTTGGAAAGAATGTACTCGTTGCATTTTTACCATGGGAAGGTTACAACTTTGAAGACGCAATATTGGTAAGTGAAGAGCTTCTTGAGGAAGATACATTTACATCCGTACATATAGAGGTTTACGAAACAACAGCAAGAGAAACAAGAGTTGGTCCAGAAGAAATTACATCAGAAATACCAAATGTTTCAAAAGAAAATATTAGAAACCTTGACGAGAATGGAATAATAAGGATAGGTGCGTACGTTGGTAAACAAAAATACTTTACATCACAGGATATATTAGTTGGTAAAGTAACACCAAAAGGTGAAAATGACGCAAGTCCAGAAGAAAAAATTATGAGATCAGTCTTTGGTGAGAAAGGTAAAGATGTAAAGGATTCTTCATTGAGGGTACCACATGGTGTTGAAGGAAGAGTTATAGGCGTTCACGTTTTCCATAAAGAAGAAGTCGGTGATTTGGGACCTGGCGTAAATACACTTGTGAGAGTCTACTTGGCAACTAGGAAACCATTAGAAGTCGGTGACAAACTCGCTGGTAGACACGGTAATAAAGGTGTTGTCTCGATGATTCTTCCAAAAGAAGATATGCCGTTCTTACCAGATGGTACACCGGTTCAAGTTGTGCTTAGTCCTCTTGGTGTTCCATCACGTATGAATATCGGTCAGGTGCTTGAAACATCGCTTGGTTGGCTCGCAAAATTAACTAACAGATACTTTGCAACGCCTGTATTTGATGGAGCAAAAGAAGATGACATACTACCAGAACTTTACAAAGTAAGAGAAACACTTAACTTACATCATGGCGATGATCCAAATAATCCATCTGGAAAAGTCACGCTCAGAGATGGTAGGACAGGTAAAGAATTTGATTTCCCAGTATTAGTTGGTTACATGTACATTATGAAACTTATCCACATAGCTCGAGATAAAATACACGCACGAGCAACAGGTCCATATTCGCTTATTCACCAGCAACCACTTGGTGGTAAAGCACAATTTGGTGGTCAAAGATTTGGTGAAATGGAAGTTTGGGCACTTGAAGCCTACGGAGCATCTTACACACTCAACGAAATGTTAACAGTAAAGAGCGATGACATAAAGGGAAGAACAGAAGTTTACAAAGCTATAATGAAGAGTAAAAATCTCCCAGAACCCGGGTTACCTGAGAGCTTTAAAGTTCTTGTCAGAGAACTTAAAGGTTTAGCTTTGGATGTAAGAGTATACGATGAACACGGAAATGAAATAGATATTGAAAAATTATAATATTTTATTGAATCAGCGGTCAAGGTTAGAAATTTAACCAACCTTCTATGACCGCTGATTATTGATCAAAATGAGTATCAAAGGTTGTGAACCCCTATTCATGATGAGGAGGGAAACTGAATGAGTTCTTCTTTCAAAAGAAAAATTGCAAGTGTGAACGTTAGAGTAGCTTCACCCGAAGTTATTAGAAACTGGTCAAACGGTGAAGTAAAGAAAGCTGAGACAATAAATTACCGTACCTTCAAACCAGAAAGAGATGGTCTCTTCTGTGAGAGGATATTTGGACCTGTAAAAGACTACGAATGCGCTTGTGGAAAATACAGTGGAAAGAAATATGAAGGTACAGTTTGTGAAAAATGTGGTGTTAAAGTTGAATCAAAAGACGCGCGCAGAAGGAGATTTGGACATATAGAACTTGCTGCACCTGTTACACACGTATGGTACTTAAAAAATTCTCCAAGTGTTATAGCAACACTCCTCGACATGACTGTAAAAGATATAGAGACAATTGTCTATTTTGGAAGTAGAAGAGTTAATGAACGTGTTGTTATCGTTACCGATCCCAAAAATACACCTTTCATAAAAGGTTCTATATTAAATCAAACTGAATATGAAATTTACGCACAAAAGTGGGATTTTGAAGTCTCACCAGCGTATATAGTTAAAGAACCACGTTCACCTTTAGTATCTGATATAGATGGTGAAGTACACATAAAACACGAAAAAACACACACAGATAGAGAGCTTTACTGGATAGTTGTTAAAAACATCTCTCGAACCGAATTGAAAGTTTACACTGGAATGGTACTAAACTTTAAAGACAATGATCAAGTCAATCAAGGTGATGAAATTGTATCTGAAAAAAGAGTCGAAGCAATATTTGCACCATTTGATGGTACCGTTGAAGTAGATGAGATTTCAGAAACTATAACTATAAATCCATTGCCAACAAGCAAAAATAATCCAATAACGTTTTCACTTCCGTACGGTGTTAGAGCTTTGGTAAAAAACAATGAAAAAGTTAAGAAAGGGCAGCAACTTACAACAGAAACCATTCTCAACTCTATTGTTGCTCCAGTCTCAGGTACAATTAGATACAGCAAACAACTTAATTTAAGACCTTTAGAAAACGGATTATATGAAGTTCTCACAAATGGAGTTATATACATTGAAAACGTTCAAAATATAAAACAATACCCTGTGTTTGAAGGAGCACCTATTCAAGTTGAAGACGGTCAAATGGTAAAAGCTGGCGATATACTCGCCGATAGATTTTTATTTGAAGAAGAAAAATTAACTATCGAAGAATATAAACTCTTTAGCGAATATTATCCTGGAATGTTTGTAGTTGAAGAGCAAATAGAAAACGATAAACCAATAATGGTCATAACCGATATCGATCCTTCTGTGTCAGAAGAAACAGGCTTAACAAAAGGACAAGTTATCACTCAACAAGATTACGAAGCATACTCGAGAATATACCCTGGTAAGATAGAAGCAGAAACAGGCGCAATGGCAATTAAAAAACTTCTTGAAAAAATTGACCTTGAAGTAATGAAAGCAGAAATCGAAGCAGAACTTAAGAAAATACCAAAGAGCAGTGTCAGGGCAAAGAAATTACTCAAAAAAATGAAAATAGTTAAAGACTTGATAGATAGTCAAACAAAACCTGAGTGGATGGTTCTTGAAGCTTTACCAGTAGTTCCACCAGAAATAAGACCTATGATTCAAATAGATGGTGGTAGATTCGCAACAACGGATCTTAACGATCTATACAGAAGAGTCATAATGAGAAATAACAGACTTAAGAAACTTCTTGAAATGAATGCGCCAGAGGTTATCGTAAGAAACGAAAAAAGAATGTTACAAGAAGCTGTTGATAACCTCATTTTCAATGGAAAAATTGGAAAAGCTTACGTTGACAGAAACGGAAGACAACTAAAATCATTGACAGACCTTATCCGTGGAAAAAAAGGAAGGTTCAGAAGGAACCTTCTTGGTAAACGTGTTGACTATTCAGGACGCGCGGTTATCGTCGTCGGTCCACATTTGAAAATCCACGAATGTGGTTTACCAAAGAAGATGGCACTTGAACTTTTTGAACCATTTGTTATTGCAGAGCTTTCAAAAGAAGAAAACACAGAAGCAACACAAACAAAAGTCAAAAAATATAGGAAAGAACTCCAAAGAGAAGATCCAAAAGCTTGGGAAAAACTCGAAAAAGTTATACAAGGAAGAGTTGTTTTACTTAACAGAGCACCAACACTACACAGGATGTCAATTCAAGCCTTCGAGCCAAAATTAATAGAGGGCAACGCTATACAACTTCACCCGTTGGTATGTCCGCCATTCAACGCTGACTTTGATGGTGACCAAATGGCGGTACATCTACCATTATCGCCAGCAGCGCAAGCAGAAGCAAGATTATTAATGCTTTCAAGATACAACATTATATCGCCTGCTCATGGTAAACCTATTTCAATGCCTGGAAAAGACATTGTTGCTGGTGTTTACTACTTGACGATGGTTGATAAGAACTACGATAAAATAGAGCCGGAAAATATTAAATGGAAATTTGCAAATCCAGAAGAAGCTGAACTTGCTTACGAATTTGGTTTTATCAAACTACATGAACCAATCATTATAAAAATCAATGATAAAGCAATAAAAACAACTTTTGGAAGGGTCATATTCAACAGCATACTCCCAGAAGAACTTAGAGATTACAACAAAACATTTGGTAAAAACGGCATAAAAGACGTTGTTTACAAAACATTTAAAACACATGGTATCGACAGAACAGCTGATCTACTTGATAGCATAAAAGATCTTGGATTTCATTATGCAACTATCTCAGGACTTACTATAAGTCTTAAAGACTTTATGATTTCTCCAAAGAAAAATGAGATTATAACAAATGCAATGAAAAAAATAGAGTATATCGAAAAGCTCTATGATGATGGCTTGCTAAGTGATGAGGAAAAGTATAAAGAAACAATAAAGATATGGACAGAAACAACAAACTTAGTCCAGGAAGAAACATACAGATACCTTGGTGAAAATCCATTCAACCCTGTTTACATAATGGTTGACTCTGGTGCAAGAGGTAACAAAGACCAACTCAAGCAACTATCAGGTATGAGAGGTCTCATGGCTGACCCGTCAGGTAGAACTATCGAAATACCAATTATTTCAAACTTCCGTGAAGGTCTATCGGTTCTTGAATTCTTCATCAGTACACACGGTGCAAGGAAAGGTTCCGCTGATACAGCATTGAGAACAAGTTCGGCAGGTTACTTAACAAGAAGACTTGTTGACGTTGTACAAAGCGTTGTTGTAACAGAACCAGACTGTGGTACACATGAAGGTGTTCGCGCAGCTCTTCTTAAGAGTTCTGACAATTTTGTTGTTGAAAAAATAGAAGATTTCATCTTTGGTCGCGTACTCGCAAAAGATATTTATGAACCTGGTACAGGAAATATACTAGTCAATCCAAATACCAATAAGTCTTACACGAGAGATACCGTAATTCTTGATGAGGACGCAAAATTCTTATCAAATTACAAAAAGAGAGTAAATGTTGTCGAAGAAAGTGTATTAGATCTATCAGCTGGAAACATTCCAGAAGTTTATGCTGAACTTGCAGAAGACATTGACACTCCATCAGGGCTAATACCATCTGAAACAGAAATCGATTGGGATGTTGTAAGAAAACTAAGAGACGCAGGTATAAAGAACGTAAAAATTAAGCTTTATCCGATAGTTGGTTCTGTAATATCAGAAGAGATAGTTTGGGATAAAGATAGGAAAAAGCAGATAGCCGTTGAAGAAGAGCAAGTTGACGTTGCACTTGCTAAATTACTTGAAGAAAACAATATAGACAGCGTCTATGTAAGACCAGAAATATATGTCAGGTCAGTACTCACATGTGAATCAGAACATGGCGTTTGTGCAAAATGTTACGGATTAGACCTTTCAAACCACAAAGTAGTTACAGTTGGTGAATCAGTTGGTATAATTGCTGCTCAATCAATCGGTGAACCAGGAACACAGCTCACAATGCGTACATTCCATACTGGTGGTATTGCAACTACAGCAGATATCACACAAGGTTTACCAAGGGTTGAGGAATTATTTGAGGCAAGAAAGAAAACAAAAGACCCAGAAGGTATATTCTCAAAGGTAAAAGGTACAGTTGTTGATATTTCAAATGATGAACCAAAGAAAATTTATATACAAGATGAACTTGGTGGAATTCATGAATACGAAGTACCTTCAAGAGTAAGAGTTAATGTTACAGTTGGTCAAAAAGTATTACCTGGTCAATCGCTAACAAGTGGTTCCCTCAAAGTTAGAAAGATTCTGGAAGAACTTGGACCAGAAGAAACAGCGACGTATCTACTCAAAGAAATAAAGAGAGTCTATGTACAACAAGGTGTTGACATTCACGACAAACACTTCGAACTTATAATTAGGCAAATGTTGAATAAAGCAGAAGTCATAGATTCTGGTGACACAGAATTCTTACCAGGTGACCTTGTACCGATAAGCTTGCTTAACAAGGTTAACAGAGAAATAATGGAAGGTAATGCAAAAGTTGAAATGAACAAAAAGAAAATTATCGGTAGAGAACTTGCCAAACATATCATTGTGAAAAATGAAGATGGAGAAATTGTAGAACTTGCCGCTGAAGGTGAAGAGGTCACAGAAGAACTCCTTGAAAAACTTATTGAATACGGAATAAAAGAAGTAGTTATCATGAATCACGATAAAGAAAAAGAAGTTTATCAGATCCTTCCAAAAGAAACTGTAAAATACAGAAGAAGACTATTGAGAATTACTCAAGCATCGCTCGAGTACGAAGGTTGGTTAAGTGCGGCAAGCTTCCAGCAAACACAACAAGTTCTAACAGATGCCGCAATTAAAGGTGCTGTAGATTATCTGAAAGGTTTGAAAGAAAACGTAATAGTCGGTCAACTAATACCAGCTGGTACAGGATTCGATATATTCTCATCCGTTCAATACGAAGAAACACCAAGGCTTGCAAAAGAAGAAAAAGAAAAATTCGCATGATAATACAATAGCAAAGCAAAAGCGCCCGTACGATTTTGACACGGGCGCTTTTGTTTTTTTTGTTCCTATATTCTCTTATTTTCTATATATTACAAAAGAAGTAGGTGTCTCCCAAAGCCTTACTTCACTTAGTTTGTATCTTTCGCTTGAGAGCTTTTCTTCAAGTTTGTTCCATATCCACTCAGCGATGTTTTCTGCACTTGGTTGAGGAATAATTTCATTTATGTAAGCATGATCTAAATAACTCAACACCTCTTCTTGTACTATCTTTTTCAAATCAATAAAGTCAATTACCATTCCCTCTTTATCCCTCTCACCGCAAACCATTATCTGCAATTTATAAGTATGTCCGTGTAATTTCTCGCATTTACCATGGTACTCAACCAGATTATGCGCTGCATCGAACGTAAACTCTTTAACTACACAAAACATATAACTCACCTCAACAAAATTTCTATCTCCATTTCTCACTGAAATTAAGCATTTGTTCCGCACTAAATTCAAATGGAAACTTAACGGGCTTGTTTTCAATAGCCGACTTATATATCGCTAAAACTATTTCTACAGCTTTCCTTCCTTCTTCACCAGGAATTTTGGGTTCCCTGTTGTTTACAATCGCTTCGTAAAAATCTCTGTACAAAGGCACATGCCCTGAACCGTAAACTGTATCAGGGTCTGGCAGGTTCATAAACGGATGACTATCTTCATTTGTGAATCTCCATACTTGAATTCTATTAACCGCAAGCCCACCAATCACAACGGTACCTGTTTCACCAAAGATCGAAAGCGTTTCTTCAAGATTCTTTGGGTAAATTGTCGATGTACCTTCTATTATACCAACGCTGCCATTCTTAAATTTCACGAGTGCCCCACCGAAATCCTCAGCTTCTATATAAGGATGTTGGAAATTTCTTATTACACCATATACTTCATCAATTTCACCGCCAAGCATCCATTGGAGTAAATCGATATTATGCGTGCATTGATTCATCAAACTCCCACCATCTAACCGCCAAGTACCTCTCCATTTTGCCTGTTCGTAATAATTCTTATCTCTATTCCATCTGATACTCGCAACACCGTAATTTATCCTCGTGAAACTATTATTTTCTATCCTCTTTCTAAGTTCTACTATAGGAGGGTTAAATCGATTTTGGAAACAAACACCTAATTTAAGATTATTTTTACGAGATATATCAATCATCTCATCCATATTTTTTGTAGACAAAGCCATAGGTTTTTCAACAAGAACATGCTTACCTTTTTTTAGTGCTTCTATAGATATCTCATAGTGATATCCACTTTCGGTAGCGATTGCTACAAAATCAATTTCTTCTTCATCGAGCATCTTTATGTAATCGGTATAAACTTTGGGGGTGTAACCAGCATCTTTTTCAATTTTTTCAGCGCATTTAAGGGCTTTTTCTTCGATTACATCACATACAGCAATAGCTTCAATTATATCACTATTTCTTATTATCGCCTCGACATGTTTTGAAGAACCTATCCTTCCACAGCCAATCAATCCCATTTTCAGTTTCTTCATATTCTAACCCCCTTTATCTTATTGGCCTTTTTTCGGGAAGGCCAACCCTTCTTGGATACTTATCGGGCGTATGAGAAATTTTCTCAAAAATCAGCAAAAATCTATCTTTGCCACGTATTGAGTATTTTCTTACCTCGGATAATTTAACACCAAGTTCTTTCATCGCATTAACAGATTGCCCAAGTTCTTCGTTGTATCCGGGTCCTTTGTACAAGAGTACCTTTCCACCAACTTTAACGTAAGGAGCTGTTAACTCAAGAACTGTTGCTATTTTTGAAACAGCACGAGAAACGGCACTATCGAATTTTTCAAAAAAAGCACCTTTTTCTTTCAATTCTTCGGCTCGCGCACATAATGTTTCTACTTTTTCGATTCCAAGTTCTTTGCATGTTTGTTGGATAAAATGTACTTTCTTACATATACTATCAACTAACAAACCCTTCTTATCAAATTCAATCGAAAGAAAAACGCCAGGTACACCTCCACCAGTTCCAATGTCTAAAAACAACTCTCCAATATCTTCTGATTTAACCGGTAGCACGGAATCAAGATACAAAAATGCCATTGCTTCATCAAGATCTTTATAAGCAGTAAGATTAATCGGTGATTTTATCAACCTTTCAACGTATTTTCTTACAATTTCCGTCTTTTCCATCAAGCACCACCTTGAAAAAGAATTTAGCCACATCTAAAGGCACGCGAGACCTTGATATTGGTTCTGTTATCCATCTGTAAAACCACTCTAAACGTGTCTTTTGGAAAAATTTAGGAGCTCTCTTTTTAACACCGGCAATTACGTCGAAACTACCTCCAACTCCCATTGCCAACTTAAATGGTAATTGCATGTGTTGGTAAATCCAAAGTTCCTGTCTTGGCGCGCCCATACCAACGAATAGTAAATCTGGTTTTAATTTTTCTATTTCTTCCGCAGGCGTTTGGTCTTCAAAATATCCATGATGGTACCCAACAATGTTGACCCCTTTATTTCTCAAATTTTCAGCTGCTCTATTTACTACATCCGGTCTTGCTCCCAAAAGATAAACTTTCCAACCTCTGTTCTTTGCTTCCTCACATAAATAAAGCATAGTATCAATTCCTGGTACTCTATCAGTAACCACATTGCAGTGGCGTTTAACGGCCCAAACAACTCCAGATCCATCAGGTAAATGAAATGTGGCATGCCTTAATGCTTCATCATAATCAGGAATTTGTTGAGCTCTTAAAAAAATTTGACTATTTAAAGTTACAACAAAAAGTTTGTTATCTGAAACTATTGAATCAACAAGATACCGGCGTAACTCTTCAGCTTTGCCACATAGCAAGTTATAAGAATAAAAAGAAACCTGTTCCAAAATTCCACCACCAAACGTATATTTTTGTTATTTCCGTTTAAACTTTACAAAAAAACCGGGTCGGTTTTATATTTCCGACCCAAGCTTTTAAAAAACTAAAAAAACAAACTCACCTTTTGGTGCCGAGGGCGGGATTTGAACCCGCACGGGTCACCCCACATGATCCTGAGTCATGCGCGTCTGCCAATTCCGCCACCTCGGCGCATTCACAATAACATTCCAAAATCTTAGCAACCTTATTATACCATTAAATATAATACTTTCAAGACTAAGTGTACTTCATTAAATTATTAAAACGGTTCAAGCAAACCAACAACTATATAAAACCTCTGTTTAAAGTAACTCATTTCCACATAAAGTTTATCCTTCATCTTCATTCCCGGCGGATCTGGTATGTACGCTCTGAAACTTGCAAAAAGATTATCTAAAAAATTCAAACTGCTACCATATTCCATTAAAAAAGCAAGTTTTATATCGAATTGCCCTTTATACTTGTAACCTATAAATCCTCCGTAATTCATGTAAATTTTGTTGTTTTGTAAATCGTTAACTATCCCTATCATCGGACCCGTTGAAACGCCCAACGGCGTTTCGAATAATATTGAACCATCTATACCCCATTCTAAATTAACAAAATAATTCCCATTTAACGAAAACATATTATCTTCGTAACCTACACGAACAACCCAGTTATTGTTGTTTATTCCATATCCTACACCAATATTTACAAATGCAAAAATTGCGGTAGAAAATAACGTCAGAAAAATGATAAAAAATTTCGACTTTGACATGTTAATCCCCCCTATTTTCCAATAATGAACTTTTCAAACTTTAAGGTTACTTTTTCATCGGTTTTATCATTAGTTATTTCTATTCTTTCTGGTAAATCGTTTTTAACATACATTCTAACTATTATAGGTTGAACTCCAAAACGTGAAAGTACTTGAAAATTTTTCGGTCTAAACTCCACGTAATCTTTATATTCCTTTGCGTCAAAGAGCGGAGATGAGAGGAAATCCGTAATATTCTGAACAATCTCGCCAATTTGAGTGGTCTCAGCTTTAGCTATTTCTGATGTTTTTATGTTTTTGTAAACGTACTCGATTTTCTTAGAAATAACATTATAATTTATAACGATTCCATCTAAAATTTCAGGTTGCTTCATTTTAAAATTAAAATTTTCCAAATTATCAACTCTCATATCAAAAGCAGTAGTAAAGACTTTCCTTTTCTCACCATCTAATGTTTCAAAGGTCAACTTAACAGAGATAGAAAAATCACGTTGACCAGCCATTTTTTCAATAAACCCGTAAACACTAATGCCTTCATTTTTTTCCTGAGAAAACATCTTAATTGGCAAAGAAGATATGAATAGTAAAAATATTACAATGAGCGTTTTATAAAAGTTTGAATAATTTCTCAAAAAACTCACTCCCTAACAGTTCTAATATTATCATTTATCTGTTAAAATCGTCGAATCATTTTTCAAGATTACTATAAAATCTATGGGGAAAAGAACCTGTCTTCCACTTTTTGTAAGCTCTCCAATAACTGAAAGATACTTACTGATATAATCTATTCTATCATCGACAAAGACTATATCGAACTTCTTATCTTTAAAAACTTTCCCAATCATCTCTTCAACGTAAATCTTCAATCCCTCATTCTTTCTCAAAATTAATACTGTATCGTTTTTAAAATCAACATCTACACCATCGTAGAATATCTTATTTGGTGAATAACCCTTGTCTTTAAACAATTTCTCAATCACACTTAAAGTTGTTAGATTCCTTTTTGAAGTATTATTGATAACGTAATATCTGTAAGTTTCTTGTGTTTTCTTCTCTCCTAACTGCAAAGATTCCTTATATTTATCCAACTTTGCTTCATCGATATACAAATTTCCATCTGTTCCTATATTAAATGGAAAGGTTGCACTATCCAATTTAAATCCATTTTTAATCTTTGAAAACATATAGACTATTTCGCCAATTTCTATATTTAATTCCGTTCTTTCACGGATTTCCTTGTAAAGAGCAGTAAGTGAGAAAATATTTTTCTGAAGAGCTTTCTGAGCTAATTTCTCAATTATGACTCGTTGTTTGTCCAACCTACCTATATCGCCCTCCGCTGTTTTCCTAAACCTCAGGTATGCTAGCAATTCCTTGCCATTCATTTTATAATATCCGGGTGAAAAATTTATCTCGAGATTTTGAGCTACATCTTTGTAATGCATGGGTCTATCGACAAAGACTTCAATAGGTCCAAGTTCGTCACCAAGAAATTTAAATATATCGTAATCGACTATAAAATAACGTTTAATTTCTATTCCTGTTAAATCTTCTATACGCTTTTTAAAATTTTCAAGTCCTTCTGATTGATAATACGCATTTATTTTTTTACCATCTATAATCAAATCTCTTGGTATACTGGAAATCAATATCGTTTTTTTATCAAGGTCAATACTTGCTACAAGAATTACATCGGTTCTTCTAGTACCAGAAATGTCTTTATCTAATCCAAGCACAAGAATATTAACTGGATTCTCCGTAGGTATGAAAAGAAATTTTATAAATAGTTCAATCCATACACCGGAAATAAAGAGCGCGGCAGCAATACCGAGAAATATTACAAGAGCGTAGAGAAAACCTTTCATACTATGTCTCCCTTTACCCAACCTATGTAAGGTAAATTTCTGTACTTCTCATTGTAATCAAGTCCGTAACCTATTACAAATTTATCTTCGATTTCAAAACCTACAAAATCTGGTGTAACTTGAGGGTTACGCCCAAGTTTTTTCAGCAAAGTAACCACTTTCAAATCTGCAGGTCTGTACCTTCTAAGGTACTCAAGCACATACGAAAGTGTTAATCCTGTATCAAGTATATCTTCAACAACGATTACATGCCTATTTTCTATGGGTTCGTCTATCCAACTTTTAACCCTTATTCTTCCAGTAGATGAAACACCAGAGTAACTTGAAACTTGTATAAACGAATACTCAACATTCATGTCTATATTTTGAACTAATTCACTAAAGAAATGAATAGAACCTTTCAAAACACATACAGCATGTAATGTATCGGTTTTGCCTTTATAATATTCCGTAATTTCTTTCCCCATTTCCCTTATTCTTTTTCTCAATTCATCTTTTGAAATCATAACCTCTATCAAATTAATCGCCTCCTTCGAATAGTCAACAATAAACAACAACAGTAAAATTTTTATTTTATTCTATAACTCCTGAGCAAAGCACTTCGTCTTCGTTATAAAACACAGCTATTTGTCCGGGGGTGACAGCAAAAACTGGTTCGAGGAATTGTACTTTCAGTTCATCTTTTAAATATTCCACACGACAAGGAACTTCCTTAAACTTTTTGCGTATTTTTACAGTTGCCAAAAACTCATCAGGTAAATCTACATATATATTTAAATTTTTAACTCGCATTTCATTTTGATACACTTCATCAAGTGGAGAAACAACTATAAAGTTCCCTTCCACATTTTTTGCTTTAACATAAAGTTTTTGTCCAGCGGCCACTCCAAGTTTTCTTTGCCCAATCGTATAAAATGGCAGCCCCTCATGTTTACCTATTATCTTTCCTTCACTTGTGATTATATTCCCAGGATCGATTTTAACACCACGCTCTTCAAAGAAAGACTTAAAATCGTTATCTGGAAGAAAACACAAATCCTGAGAATCAATCTTTTTAGCTACATGAATCCCAGCTCTTTCAGCTATATCCCTAATTGTTTCCTTACTGTATTCACCGTTTGGCAACAAAATTTTGCTGAGTTTTTCCTTCTTTATTGAAGCTAAAAAGTACGATTGGTCTTTCTCTTTATCCAAAGCTCTGTACAGCTTTCCATTTAATATCCTTGCGTAATGACCTGATGCTACAAAATCCATACCGTCTGAAAGCGCAACATCCATAACAAATCCAAACTTTATATAATCATTGCAGAAAAAACAAGGATTTGGTGTTTTACCCGCAAGATTTTCGGATATGAAATAATCTATTATTTTCTCCTTGAACACATCCTCAACATGGATTATCTTAAAAGGCACGCCAAATTTCTTTGCTATTAACTGTGCATCGTGTGTATCAGACGGACTACAACAGACTTTATGCTTTATCTGCTTTGTTATATACAACTCATCTCTTACAGTTTTCATATGATAAGCAGTTACTTCATAACCTTTTTCAATTAAAAGATATAAAGCAACAGCGCTATCTACTCCTCCACTAAGCAAAACACCTACTTTAGCACTCAACTTTGGCACCTCGCTAGGTAATCTTCAGTAAGTTCCTTTAAAGTTATAGATTTGAGTATTTCCTGCATCTTTTCCAAAACAGACTCCCAAATTTTGTTAACTGTACAGCTTTCAGGACTGGTTGCTTTATCATTTATATCAACAAAACATTTTATAGTATCACTTGGATTATCAACCGATGAAACGACATCGTAAACTGTTATCTCATCAAGTTTTTTTGCAAGTTCGTAACCGCCACCACGACCCCTATAAGCATGTAATATACCATTTCGTGCGAGATCAGCTAATATTTTCTCAGCAAATTCAAGGGGAAGCCTTTCACGACACTTCTTAACAATTTCCCTCGCGTTAACCCTTTTATTTTCAACTGCTATCAAAATCATTATTTTAATAGCATACTCACTCTTCATCGTTATAGCCATAAGACGTTCGCCTCCACTAAAGTTTACATCTCATTTCTTAAACACATTATTGTACATTCTTTTGAGGATAAAGAATATAAACAGGGTGGGCGGAAATACCCTGATTAAGAGCCAATCTAACATCACTTACATAAACGTCTATCCTATTACCCTTTATAGCGCTACCAGTATCTTCGGCTATAAAAACAACATTACTAAGCGTAGGTATATAAACAAGTGAACCTAAAGGTATAACTGTAGGATCAACCGCTATTGTCCTAAAACTACTTGGAACTCTACCGTTTCTTGCAATCCTGAATGTTGGATGTGAAGGCACTTTTCCGTCGTCCCACTCAGAATAAAATGTAACTGTGAAAATCCCTTTGTATTCCGTAAAGAGTCTCAAAGGATCTCTAGGTTCACCATCTATGTAAAGCTCGAAATGAAAAACGTCGATACATTGACCAAGTGGTTTGTTATTTGTGACAAAGGTTCCTTGTTTAACCGTTGTGTTGATACCATCGTAAACAGCCATAATCATATTTCCATGATCTATGGTTACTCTGTAACTATCTACACTTATAACTTTACCTGGAAGAATTGGATAAACATCTTGACCTCTAGCGTATATATCGATACCTACAGTTTTATTCCCATTTACTTCTTGACCATGATACTTTAAAATATCAGAGGGTACTATTTTAACAGGCACTCTATAATATTTAGAAGGGTCATTAACAGGAATTTTTATCAATTGCCCAATAGCTATCTTTGAGGGATCTGTAATATTATTAACTTGAGAAAGAGCGTCAACTTTAACACCGTACGCATTGGCTATACTACTCAAAGTATCACCGGATTTAACTAAATAGTATATATACCCTTCTTTTATCTTTAAAAGTTCCTCTATCGACATTGATTGAATAGTACTTTTCAAATCTTGAATTTCTTGCTGAAGCTGTTTAATAAACTCTATATCGCTCTGTTGAATACTTAGCTGACTAAGACTTTTTAATTCCCTTATTTGGGCGCTTAAGACATCTAAATCCTTTTTAATATTATCAATAACTTTGAACTGATTTTCTATTGAGAATAGCTTAGTATTTATTGAAGAGTTATTGTTTTCAAGTGTAGTAATTCTCTTAGACAGAGTGGATATATCACTAACCGTTTTATTTTCCAAATTACCCAACCTTTTGTCCAAATCACTTACTTGATTACTTAATTTTGTCATAGAATTATTGGTCGAAGTTAATTTCTTTTCAAGGTCACTCAAATTGGCTTTCACATTAGGTAAATCTGCTTTTATGGCGGATACATCCTTTTGCAAGCTTGAAACCTTATCATTCAAATTAATAACTTGAGAGTTTAAATTTACAACTTTTTTATCAATCATCTCTACATTTGATTTAATTTCAGAAATGTTATTTTTTATCCCAACAATCTCCTTATCTCCTTTTATCTTATCAGAAACACTCTGGCCATAGGATTGTTCTATATTATCAACCCTACTCTCTAATTCTTCAATTCTCATGGAGAGCTCAAAATAATTTCCTAGAGGGAAACAGCCATAAAGCAATAAAAATATAATGAAAAGAAGGAAAAGAATCATCGTTTTTAAAATACCTACTCTTTTATTTCTTGCCATCTATCTCTCCCTGCCTTAACATAATATGAATTAGAATTTCTATATTTATTAATCAATATAGAAAACCACCTTCTTGCATCTTCCATCTTACCAAGTCTGTAAGAAAGCTCTCCGAGGTAAAATAGCACCATTGGTTCTTTCTCTTCAGATATATTTGCTTTAGAATAACATTCTTCAAAGCTCAATAATGACCTTGCTAAAGCTTTGTATTCATTTTCTTTATCTTTTAGTTCCCTATAAAGCCATGCGATTCGTAAATACATCTCTGCAGTTCTGCACGGTTGCTTTTTTGCTTCGTAAAATAACGCTGCAAGAGCATAAGATAAAATAGCTGCTCTGTGGTCACGTTCAGCAGAAAAAGATACATTGTCTGGTATTTTAATCTTCCTTTGTATCTCCCTTATTTGGTCAAGATAAATCGGCGAAACATGATTCTCAAACTCGGTATCAAGTGCCGCATAATGACACTGATTACATACAACCACAGAGTATAAAAGTACATTAACACCTTCGTAATTTGGTTTCATATCTGGATCGTATTCTTTTATCCTCACCTTATCTGTAAAAACTTTCTTACTCGCAACCTGACTCCCACAAATTGGGCAAACGTACTTTTTATCCCAAAGATCCGGCATCGTTTTCATCCCCTGCCATAAGGGCTTCAACAAAAGCCACAGGGTCAAACGGTTTAAGGTCATCTATCCCTTCTCCAACGCCTATAAATTTGATTGGTATTCCTAATTCTTTCGCAATTGCAATAGCAATACCGCCTTTTGCCGTACCATCAAGTTTTGTCAGAACAATTCCTGTTACATTAACAACTTCCTTAAATATTTTAGCCTGCTGGAGACCATTTTGCCCTGTAACTGCATCCAGTACAAGCAATACTTCATGAGGAGCATTCGGCATTAACTTTTGAATAACTCTGTTTACTTTCTGAAGTTCATCCATCAAATGCTTTTTATTATGCAGCCTTCCTGCTGTATCTAAAAGTACGACATCTTTTCCTTTTGAAATCGCATGATTAACAGCATCATACGCGACTGCAGCAGCATCGGCTCCTTCCATATGTGCTATAAAAGTCGCGCCAGACCTATCTGCCCAAACTCTTAATTGGTCAATCGCTGCTGCCCTAAATGTATCACACGCACCTATAACTACCTGTTTACCTTCACCTCTAAACATCGATGCCAATTTTCCACAAGTTGTTGTCTTACCAGAACCGTTCACACCTACAAGACTTATCACAAAAGGTTTTTCAGATGGCACATTCAATTCGTTTTTACCTTTCAATATACCAACTAGTATTTCTTTCAACGCGCTAAAAGCATCCTCTGGTTTCATCTCTTCAAGTTTTTCAATGATATACTCCGTTGCTTCAACACCAACATCTGCAAGTATAAGTAATTCTTCTATCTCTTCTCTTGTTTCCTTATCAAACTTTTTAAATTTCAATATTTGTCCTATCTTGTTAAAAAAACTTTCTCTACTTTTCTTGAGTCCGTCTCTTAGCTTATCGAAAAAACCCACAATTGACACCTCCAAAATCCGAAATATGAAAAATATAAAAACGTTAAAGATCCAAACATGCAAACACTAGACCATTCTTCCTACTCATAATTATTCTACTAAAATTAATATTCAATTTATCAATTAATCTATCCCTTTCTAAGGATTTTATTACAACTCTCTTACGTGCTATTCTAATCATTTCCTGAATTGTTTCATCATTTATCGTATCATAGCTTGCGAAAGGTCTTATAGGATTGAGTGAAGAACTTTCAAAAACAGGATTTTCAAACATTGGATCGCAATAAACAATATCAAATGACTTATCTGGTTGTTTTTTGATAAATTCCTTCATATCTTCGTTGTAAAGTTCTATCTTTTTAATTGATTCATTTATCCAATTTTCCTTTGAAACGTATTTCTTGAGGCCATAGGAAACAACCCTAAATATATGTGGTGAGACTTCTGTCCCAACAACCTTTTTTACAAAATATGCCATAAATACCGCATCCATACCAAGCCCAAATGTTCCATCGTAAACGACATCGTTTTCATCAGGTTTTAAAGCTTCTATGAGATAATCTCTACCATCTCTTTTATAATTCTCCATCCTTATCTTTGCTATACCTGGATGAAAGAAAAGTTTCTGATCACCTATATGAATCGAAAGATTAAGATTATTATCAACAACATAATAAAAATCAATTTCTCCGTTTTTAACTCTTTCCGCGACATGCCTTCTATTATAGTAAGGTATGGAAAATTCTTTTGATAAAAACTTTGCAAGTCCGACAGCTTCATTTGATGCCTTATGCGATGTAGTTATAACTACTTTATTAGTATATTTTTGAGTCTGATGGAATGTTATTTGATGTATCTGTTGATTGTGATATTTCATTGCTTGTATTACTTGCCTCCTTTTCTTCGAGTGCCTTGATGATACTTTCCAATTTTCTTAAAGTTTCTTCTTTGTCTTTCAGTTCCTTTTTTTCTTTCTCGTAAGCTTCTTTTATAGTTCTATATTCTTCAAGTATAGCCTTATACCTAAGATAACTTGTGAGAAAGTAACCAAGGAATACTATAAACACAACAATATAGAAAAGTATAATGATATTCAACTGCTTTCTTTGTTTTTTTTCTTTTAATCTCACATTTAGGACACCTCTTTGTGTTTTCAAAACTATTTCAAATCAATTTCTTCATAGTCTGGTGTAATGCCAACCTGTTTAGGAGTCCCTGATTTTAAAACTCCTTTTTCAGATTCAAAAGTATAAATTTTTGTCGTTCCTCTTTCAGTAACAAAAGTACATTGCTTTTTTCCAGAGAGTTCGTTTGTGAATAATTTGTATTCATTTGTTCCATCTGTTATTTTAACAAATTCCTCATCTGAGGTAACAAGAATGAATCTGTAAGTATACGGATAATCGATAATTCTTATCGTTGGAACATTGCTATTATACGGAACGTCAAAAACTACGTAAAAATTCTTTGAGTTATTTGGAATAGTATAAGTACTTTTAGGAAAGCTCAATCTTACTTCCGTTGATTCAAAAGAAGTATCAGTACTGTATCTGATAGTGACAGTTCCTTCGATACTTATGTTTTTAGACTCTTGAGCATTAAAAGTACCACCAAATCCATTAACAAATGACGAAATTTTAGTTTCAGAGATACTGTAATCAACACCTCCTATAGAGATTTTAATCTCTATACGTGTTTCATCGATTTTTACATCTTGAAATTTTACATCTTGAAATTCACTGATACCGGAATTTAAGAATTCTCTTGGCAAACCGTTAATAAAAAATTGTACATTATACTGTCTTTGATTAGTTCCTGTAATCAGTTGACTCAGTAAAAAACCACAGCTGCTGAACAAAACCAGAACTATAACAATAATAGATAAAAGAACAACTATTCTTCTCAAATTCTCTCAACCTCTTTCTTAGTTGATTTAATTATATTTAATCATTTGAAATTAACGTTTGTTACGATTACAACGTAACCATTTTGTTCGTGGTAATCCACCTTAACCTTTTCTGGTGGTATGTTGAATTTTCTTGCTATTGTTTCGATCACTGCGTATTTTATCTCTTCGGAATTAGCTTCAAACTCTTCAACGGGTATCATTCTCACTATCTCTCTTCTTCTTGTAAGCATTGTTTCAAGTCTTTCAGCAGCTTCCTCTTTTGGAGATTTTATATTTTTGTGTTTTTTCTTCTTGAATATATCGATAATCCACATCGCTCTCACCTCTTCTTAAATACAGAAAGTAATGAAGAGAGAAATCCTTTGGAAACACCTTTGAGGTCTTCTTCTATTGGTATGTCTTCCCCCTTAACCCTCTTCACTATATTCTCAAAACTCTTTCCTATTACAACCCCATCTTCAAGTACAGCAGGAATTCCTTTGTTCGTTGCGATAATAACTTCTTCCGAATCAGGAATTACACCGATAATCCTCATTGCAAGAGCTTTTTCAACATCTGTTTTATCCAACATTTCTCCACGTTTTGCCATGTGTGGTTTAAATTTATTTAAGACAATATACATTCTATCTTCGGAGAATCCATAATTCTCAAGTAATCCAATAACTCTATCGGCATCAGAGATTGCAGGTAATTCTGGAGTCGTAACAATAAATGCAGCCTCTGCAGGTGCAACGGAGTTCCTGAATCCCCTTTCAATACCGGCAGGAGAATCTATAAGTATGTAATCAAAATCATCGTAAAGCTCTTGAACGATCCTCTTCATATCTTCTGGAGACATCATCTCTTTAGTTGCAACTTGTGATGCTGCAAGAAGATATAGATTTTTCAATTGCTTATGTCTTACAAGAGCTTCTTTTGCCGAAACAGTACCATTGACAACATCGAACGATGTGTATATAATCCTGTTTTCCAAACCTAAAACAACGTCAAGATTCTTAAGACCTATATCAGCATCTATAAGACAAACTTTCTCACCCATTTTCGCGAGTGTGCAACCTAAATTAGAAGTGAAAGTCGTTTTACCGACTCCACCCTTACCGGAAGTTACAACAAATACTTTCTGTTTACCCGCCATCACATCCCACTCCCCGTAATTTACTCGTTTATTCCAAGCTTAGCATAGTAAACTAATTCTGCTTCGATGAACATGTCAATTTCTCCGTCCATCACAGCTTCGATGTTTCCAGTTTCAACATCTGTTCTATGGTCTTTAACCATAGTGTACGGCTGGAAGACATAAGAGCGAATCTGATTTCCCCAGCTGATATCCCTTAACTCTCCTTGAATTTGCTCAATCTGTTTTCTTCTCTTTTCAAGTTCAAGTTGGTATAACCGTGCTTTTAACATCTTCATAGCTGTTTCTCTATTTTGCAACTGCGAACGTTCCGTTTGACATGTAACAACTATACCTGTTGGCAAGTGAGTAATCCTTATCGCAGACTCCGTTTTGTTAACGTATTGTCCACCTGCACCACTTGCTCTGTACGTATCAACTCTTAAATCCTCTGGTCTAATTTCTATATCTATATCATCCTCTATTTCAGGGAGTACGTTTACAGAAGCAAAAGACGTATGCCTTCTCTTATTTGCATCAAAAGGTGAAATACGCACAAGCCTATGTACACCACGTTCGTACTTAAGATATCCATAAGCAAAATCACCTTTTATATACAGCGTCGCACTCTTTATACCCGCTTCTTCGCCTTCTTGATAATCAACCAATTCTACAGAAAAACCTTTTCTTTCTGCCCAACGCATGTACATCCTTAAAAGCATAGATGCCCAGTCTTGCGATTCGGTACCCCCAGCACCTGGGTGTATAGAAAGATACGCATTAGAACCATCGAATTTTCCATTAAGTATCAAAGCTAATTCAAATTCCCTTATCTTTTCACCAACTTCATCAACTATTTGTTCCAGATGCTCTTGCATAGAAGGATCTTCTTCGGCAAGTTCAATACCAACTTCAATATCTTCAAACAAAACTTTAATCTTTTCCATGTCTTCGACTATCCTTCTAATCCTCTGAATTTCTCTATTTATCTGCTGAGCTTTCTTTTGGTCGTTCCAAAAATCTGGTTTTAACGTCTCTGATTCAAGTTCTTTGAGCTTTTCCTTCTTATTTTCAGGGTGAAAAACTTCGATAATATCATCATACTTCTTCTTAAGCTCATCGATTCGTTGTTTCATCTCATAAGTAATCACAACTTACACCTCCAACTTTACCATCACTATCCGTTATTTTACACTTGTATAAATCAGGTATCCCATTATCGCCAAAAATACAGCCAAAAAAGTCAAAGTAATCTCTTTTGTGTATGTATACGTGCTTGTGTCTATAATTACATTAGCTTTCTTTTCAACTCGGTTGATACCATCAGATAACAAAACACTGACGGTATATGTACCGTCCTTATTTCCTCCACCGTCCCATTTTATCTCAGTTGTTCCGGGTTTAACAGTCAAACTTTTTTCTAATACTATTTTACCAGAAAAATCAGTTATTTGAAGTGTCCCTTCTGCACTTCTTGAAGAATAAATCTTAATGTAACACTCATCATCTTTCCAATCACCATTCGGTGAGAATTTTTCAGGTTTTACTATAAGTTCCAAATTAAACGGTAATGGCTTAAACTCAACCCAAATTGGCGTCTCTTTAGCGTACGCAATTGACACTTGGCTTTCCAATGTTTCATATCCAGGTGATTCAAGCCTGATTTTATAATTTCCAGTAGGTACTAACAAACTATCGCCGCGTTTTTCGATAACACCGGCTCCTTTTCCATCAAGTGTGTAAACATACACAGGGTAAACGTTTGAAAACACTGTTAGCTTTCCAAGACCCGTACCAAAAACATAAACGTACTTTGGTTGTTTTTCAACTTTAAAAATAACCCTTTCATATGTTATGTACTGATTTGAACTTACAACCCATACAGTGTGATAACCTTCTGAAGAAAATTGAACAACAAGCTTTCCAAAAGTATCTGTCTTTCCCGCAAAAGCCTCATCTATATAAACTGTTGCGAATGGTTCTCCTGTGTATATAATTACTGAGTAATCTCCTAAACTATCTATGTTAGGTGTTGGAGTGTTTCCAAAACCGATGATTATTTGAAAACTGAATTGAGCAAATACACCCGCAAGCAAAGTAATCGAAATAATAATCGTAAATATCTTTTTCATAAATATCACCTCCTGGAAATAATATTTATTATTTTCTATTTTGTAATTGTACGAATGCGAGTACCTCAGCAACTGCAACATATAATTTTGATGGTATCATCTCCAATATATCAAGCCTGAAAAGTTCTTCAACCAAATCTGGTGATTTAACGATCGGAACATTGTTCTCTTCTGCTTTCTTTACTATAGCCTCGGCCAACTGACACCTCCCTTTAGCTACAACAAAGGGAGCAAAATCCTTCCCCATTTGATATTTTAAAGCAACGGCTAACTTCTCCGTGCAATCATCTTTCGAATTCATATCTGTACTCATACTCACACATACGCTCCCTCTGAAAAACCTTCAAGTTTTATAGACACTATCTGAAAATGTTTTCTCAAAGATTCTTCCAGATACTGTACATTTTCTGGAAATTTTTCAAAATACAAAACCACGGAATTTTGAATACCGTCTTCAACCTTACCAAAAATTTTGTTGGCTTCTAAAAAAACATGAAATGTACTGGTTTTTCTATCCATAAAGATTATTGTTCCACTATCACTTTTCAAACCGTACCTACCAGACAACACATTCAAATATCTTTCAAATTTTCTATCTTCATCATCCAAATCTTTACCGGAAAGAAGCTTTTGAATTCTCAAAATAAATGGATTGCTTATTTCTATTCTCTTTGATATTTCTTCAAGAAACAAAGCAACGGCTACAGAAATCGTATTCATGTGCTTAAACTTCAAACCAGAAGTAATTCTTTCGGAAATCTCGACAAACTTTACATTAGGAAGTTCTTCAAACTCACCGGGTTTTTTGGCAACAACTTTCGCCAAATAATCACCTTTTCCAAAGTCCTTAACTTCAATCTTTGTTCCTTCCTTTGGAGGTTTCTTATCACTCTTTACTATAAACTCTCCATCTTTTGTTCTTACCTTTACATACTTTCCATAGGATTCAAGCACAAATCCATAGGCTCTCATCTGATATTTAAACCTCCAAATTTACACTTTACTAAACTCTATCTATATATTTGACTAATCATTTAGCATAAACCGTTGAGAACTTTTCCAATACCTCTTCGACCTCACAGAAAAATATGTAGCTATCTTCCTTTTCGTTGTATATATACCTTTCAGAAATTTTTTCAAAAAATCCATTCTTAAATTCAACGACTATCGTGGAATCTCCAATAGTTGCCTTTTTAACTCCCATTTTCCATAACAGTACACGTAACATTCCATACTTCAAAAGGTTTTCGACACTGTTTGGAATCTTCCCAAATCTATCTTCTAACTCAAGTTTTATATCCATTAATTCATCAATACTTGTTGCTGAAGCTATTCTTCTGTAAAACCTCATACGTTCGAAGGGATCGTATATATAGGCTTCTGGTATTATTATACTACCAGGTATACCTTCTAACTCCGTATCTACCTTGCTAATCAATTCACCTTTGCTTTCTTTTATTGTTTCATCAAGCAATTCAAGATAATAATTCAAACCGATATCGTTAATATAACCATGTTGTTCAAGTCCAAATACTGCACCAATACCCCGAATTTCCATATCTCTCATCGCTATCTTCAATCCACTTCCAGGTCCAACGTAAGACTTTATCGCGTACAACCTTTCAAGTACCTTATCGTTAACATGCTTTGGATGGAAAAAGTACGCAAAAGATATCTTATCACTCCTTCCAACTCTTCCCCTAAGCTGGTATAACTGAGCAAGTCCATATCTGTGAGCATCATCAACTATCAACGTATTTGCGTTTGGTACATCAACGCCATTTTCAACTATTGTAGTACACAAAAGAACGTCCGCCTTACCATGGAAAAACATATCGATTGCCCTCTTCAATTCGCTTTTAGATTGTTGACCGTGACCAATGACTATCGATACCTCAGGTAAAAGCTCTTTTAACCTTTCGTACACATCGTATATCGTATTCACTCTATTGTGTACATAAATCACTTGTCCACCTCTGTTTATTTCACGAAGTATCGCTATCCTAACAATCCTATCGTCGAAAGGTCCAATATGTACCTGCACTTCCTTTCTTCCAAATGGAGGTGTTTTAATTTCAGAAAATTCTTTCAATTCAGAGAGTGCCATGTGAAGTGTCCTTGGTATCGGCGTAGCACTCATAGATAAAACATGGACATTTACTCTAAGCTTTTTGAACTTCTCTTTCTGTTCAACACCAAATTTTTGCTCTTCGTCAATTACAACAAGCCCTAAATCAGCGAAAACCACGTTATTTAAGATACTATGCGTGCCAATGAGTAAATCTATCTTTCCGTTTTTCACATCACGCAATATTTCTTCTCTTTCCTTCTTTGTCACAAATCTATCAAGCAGCGCAACTTTTATGCCAAAGGGTTTAAATCTTTCAGCGATATTTTCGTAATGTTGTCTTGCAAGAACAGTTGTTGGAGCTAACAATGCCGCTTGTTTACCTGAGACAATTGCTCGAAATATAGCTCTAATTGCTACTTCCGTCTTTCCATATCCGGCGTCACCAACAAGTAACCTATCCATAGGTTTTCCACTTACAAGATCTTCAAAAACATCTTGTATAGCTTTTAACTGGTCCTCCGTTTCTATATACGGAAACGTCTTCGCAAACTCACTTTCGAGCTCAGAGTCACCAGGCAAAGCAACTCCAGTTGTATTATTTCTAATATAATGTATTAAAAGCATATCCCTTACAATCGTCTCTATATTTCTTTTCGCTTTTGATACCTTCTTTGACCATGTTCCTTTCTTTAAAGAATCCAACTTAACATTTACATCATCGCCGATATATTTATCTATCAAATCGATTCTCTCTATTGGAACGTACAAAGTCGAATCTGCAAAATTCAAAACAAGAAACTCCTTTGCACCAGAAATCGTTTCAACCTTCTTTATTTCTGTAAAGCGGGCAATTCCATATCTCTTGTGAACTACCAAATCACCAACCTGAAGCTCATCTTCAGATAAAACAGGAGCTGAAGGAATATACTCTTCTTCTATCAATAACTTTTCTTGAGTTATTGGCTGTTTTAGCTCAATTTCTTGAGCCTTCAAAAGAATATCTTCGTAGCTTACTATTCCAAATTTTTTGTATTCGTCTTTTTGATATATATCCTGTATAGAATTTCTCAATTCCCTTTCAAAAGATGAAAAATGCTCGATAACAGATTTCTTATTGTATATATAAAAATTAACATTGTAATCCAAAAACGTACCATCGCAGTATTTTCCAGTTAACTGCTCATCTATAGGCTCTAATTTTTCTATTTTTTTGAATTCTTCAACAACAAATTCTCTTGCCGGCAAAAGTAACGCACTTTCAAGCTTTTCTTGGCTTCGTTGTGTTTTCAAATCAAACCTTTTAATTTCTTCAATTAAATTACCGTACAATTCAATTCTCACGGGCATATTATCTGGTCCAAGGTAATCTATTATTTCGCCACGAATGGAAAATGTGCCACCTTCACGTACATTAAAAACCCTTTCATAACCAAGTTTTGCAAATAATTCTTCTGGTGACGAGAGCTCATCACCAGGTTTCAAATGATAGACATACTTCTTAAACTCTGAAGGTTTCATAACATAATGGAGTAAAGACCTCAACGTTGCAATACCTTTGAGTTTACCCTGGACAGCAAGATAAAGCGCGTAAATTCTTCTTGAACGGACATACCAGGAAGGTCTTAGATTTTCATATGGTAGGACATCGTAATCAGGTATGTAATAGTAACCTTCTATGTTAGTTTCTTTTTCACTCGGTACAATCAAAATTTCGTTTGACAAAAGAATCACCCTAACATCTCAATAACTTTGTATTCAAAATCCATGCCAGCTTTCCGCTGAAACTTATTTGGATACAAAAACGTATATATATCACTTGCAAGCAAATCTCTCTCAAATTGCCAAATGTATAACGACTCATCGATTTCCCAGCTAACCTTTCCTTCGGCAATTTTCTTCTTTGCTTCTTCAAGCACGTTTCTATACAAAGACGCAGTTGAAATAATTGGCACCTTTGAATTTTTTTTCATCGCTTTCAACAACTCTCTTCCCCTTTTGGTAAAACCAAGGACCCTCAAATACTGTGGTCCTTTTTCGTTACTTAACTCAACAAAAGACTTTTCCATGTCAAACAACACATGAAAAATAGCTCTTCTAATGCGTGAATATGTAAATCTTTTAGCTTTCACTCTTTCAACAAAATCTTGCAAGTTTCCGCTTTCTCTTGCGCTTTCGTAAAACCTCAAATCGAGTCCTTCGTTAAAACTATAAATCCTTTCAAAATCTTCGCGTTTTAATTTCCTAAACATCGCTATAACAAAATCAAAATATTCAAGGAAAACTGGCCCCCTACCTTCAGAAAACTCTCGCTCAAGAATTTTGAAGGTCCATTCCGGTAAAGCTTCTTTCGTTTGTTCAAATTTATTCTCTTTTATAGCCTTTCTCACCGCGCTCGCAGATGAAAATTTCCCTTTAAATTGCTCATCATTGTAGTCAGCACCAATTCTTTTGATAACATGCGGCTGGATATCACTGGAATACTTTATTAAGGCTTTGATGTATTCTATTCCCAGTATATCGTTAGATTTTGACAATTTCTCAACATCGTTACTCAAAACATCCATCAAAGCGTACTTTCTTGCGTTTGGATACGAATATCCCATCTTCAAATGTCTCTTAAAAGTTTTCTCAAACTCAGGTGTTTGGTTAGTGAGAAGATTAGCAACTTTTCTAAGAAAAGTTACATCTCCACTCTCACTACCGAAGACTATATCGGTAACAACCCCTGTTCTATCTAAAACGCCGACTGAGCCCAAAGCGAAACCACCAGCATCTTGAATAGCATAAACAACAGGCAACTCAAAAACAACGTCAACACCATTTTTCAAAGCAATTTCTGTTCGTGCAAATTTATTTACAATCGCGGGTTCACCACGTTGGCAAAAGTTGCCACTCATCACCGCAACAACATAATCTGGATTTATAAGCTTTTTTGCTTCTTCAAGATGATGCAAGTGTCCAAAATGAAATGGATTATACTCTACAACTATTCCAAGTACTCTCATACTGTTTTACTCCTGGTGCGAAAATTCTTTTCTTAACACTGTAAATTGCAAAGCAAGCAATATCAAATTGTACGCAAAATAAATAGCTGAGAGATACATCATTTGAATATTATTTCCATGTTCGCCTAAAAGATCTATGCCTATCCATGTAGGACCTGTGAAAGCAAGCTTGTAAACTTGGACACCCAAAGCCGCAGCTGAAATCATAAACGCTAAAATTATGTGAAAAGAAGCATTCCCACCAATCGCTTTAGAAAAAGGATAAGTACTTGTGAAAAAACCACTTACTGTAATTGCTATTAAAACAAACAACAGAAATCTTGAATCAAGAAAAGTCAAACCAGTCAAATTAGAGACAATTGGTGCTAAATACATAACACCGACATAAACTGCCAAAGAAATAAACCCAAAAACAAAAGTTATAAATCCAACTAATATCAAAAAAAGGTATTCGCCTTTGCCTATCTCAACCCTTTTTCTTGCTAAATCGCCTCTTGCAATTACATGTTTTTCACGTTTTTCGACCAATTTATCTACCTGCATGGTTCAACCTCCTCGAGTATCTAAAAAGCTTTATATAAATAATGCATACCAATTATACCATGATTTTTTATAAACATAAGCTTTTAAACACAAAGTAAGGAATTCTCAAACTTTCAAATACCAATTTGGTGGATTTAGGCTTTTAGCAAATTTAACAATTCTTAGATAGGTGGTATAATTAAAATTGATATTCAAAAAACATTAAATATACAAAAGGTGGTGTTATCAAATGCTTAGCATGTTTACAGATACAACATTTAGAGATGGACACCAATCACTTATAGCAACACGTATGAAAACTTCAGAAATACTTGGCATAATCGAAGAAGTAGATAGCATAGGTTTCCAAGCGTTTGAAGTCTGGGGTGGAGCAACATTCGACGTCTGTGTAAGGTTTCTAAACGAAGACCCATGGGAGAGAATAAGGGAAATAAGAAAAAGGTTAAAAAACGGAAAAGCCCAGATGCTACTTAGAGGTCAAAATTTAGTTGGCTACAGGCATTATGCCGATGATGTAGTTGAACTTTTCGTCAAAAAAGCCATTGAAAATGGTGTACAAGTAATAAGAATATTCGATGCGTTAAATGATATAAGAAATTTGGAAAAAAGCATAGAGGTAGCTCTAAAATGTGGAGCACACGTTCAAGGAGCAATTTCGTATACAACAAGTCCTGTCCACACCGTCGAATACTATTTAGACTACGCACAACAGCTTGTTGATAGAGGTGTAAATTCATTATGTATAAAAGATATGGCGGGACTTTTGACACCAAAGATGGCAGGTGAACTTGTCAGTCAATTAAAGAAAAAATTTGACTTACCAGTTGAAGTTCACACTCATGCAACAGCGGGACTGGGAGAACTTGCTTATTTATCAGCTTTTCTTGCTGGTGCTGATATAGTTGATACAGCGATATCTCCTTTTGGAATGACAACAAGTCAACCAGCGTTTGAAGCTATATATTATTCATTCTCAGAATACAAAAAATTACCGGAAATAGATTGGAAAAAGATCGACAAAATAGTAAAATACTTATGGGATGTAAGGAAAAAACACGAAAACTATGATGTGAAAATGTACAGTATAGACCACAGAATAATAACATCGCAGGTACCTGGCGGCATGTACTCAAACCTTGTCAAACAATTATCTGAGCAAAAACTGCTCCACAAATTAGATGCCGTACTTGAAGAAATACCTAAAGTTCGCGCCGACCTTGGCTATCCACCACTTGTTACCCCTACAAGCCAAATCGTTGGTGTCCAAGCAGTTTTAAACGTTATGACAGGTGAGAGATACGCAAAAGTTACAAGAGAAGTAAAAGATTACGTAAAGGGTTTGTATGGAAAACCACCCGCTCCAATCAACGAAGAACTCATACAAAAAATACTCGGTGATGAAAGACCAATAGAAGGCAGACCAGCCGATTACATAGAACCGGAACTTGAAAAACGCAGAAAAGAAATAGGCGTTTTAGCTGAAACAGATGAAGAACTATTGATATATGCCATACTTGGTGAAGTTGGAAAACAATACCTCAAGAAAAAATACGACGAGAAAATACAGGTTGATTGGACATTAGTCGAAAACTTTGAAGGAGGTTATCCAGTTTGATTATTGGAATTGGAAATGACATAGTCGATATATCAAGAATTGACCTGAAACTTGCGGGAAGAATACTAACTGAGGAAGAAAAAACAAACAAAAATAAAGTAACCCAAGAGTACATAGCCGGACGATTTGCGCTAAAAGAAAGCCTTTTTAAAGCAATTGGCACAGGATTAAACGGACATTCTTTTAAGGACATATCTTTTCTAAATAGAGAAGACGGAAGTTTATACATAAAAATACACAGATATCATGCAGCAAAATTTGGCACTTACAACTTCGTGCACATAACACTCTCACATGACAAATTTGCGATAGCGAATACCATACTTGAGAAAGAGCAAGGAAAAATATTTTTAGCGATTGGAACTAATCTTGGGGATAGAGAAAATAACATAAAAAAAGCTATAAAAGAACTTGAATATATCTCAAAAATAGTTAAAATATCAAGTATAATAGAAACAAAACCTTACGGAAAAACAGACCAACCAGATTTTTTAAATTGCGTTGTTGAAATCGATACGGAACTTCCACCTGATAAATTAATGGAAACACTACTTGAAATCGAGAAAAAATTAGGACGCGTCAGAACAGAAAAATGGGGACCGAGAATAATAGACTTAGACATACTCTTTTACGGCAATCTTGTCATAAGAAACGAATTATTAACTGTCCCACATTATGACTTTCAAAATAGAGACTTCTTCATAAACCCAATGAAAGAAATAGCGCCAAATTTCGTTCATCCAATATTACTTAAGAAAATCGATGAATTTTAGAAAAAATTAGAAGCCTCAGAGGTGAGCTTCGTGGAAGACAAAAACGCAAAAAATGAGACACAAGAAACATTAGATATTCTTGAAATAGAAAAACAAATAGATCTGGCGATAGAAGATGAAGATTACGAAAAGCTTAACACATTACTCGATCAAAGAGAAAAGTTACTCCCTATATTACCCGAAAATACACTACGAGAAATCTACGAAAGAGATTTAAAACGTCAAGAAAATCTAAAACAAAAATTCGAAGAACTAAAAAGCCTAACTAAAAACATTGAAGATGGCAAACGTATGGTCCAATCGTACATACAACAGGATGATAAAGGTCAGATATTAAACAGACAAGGATAAACCTTAATCAACGAGAAAATTTGAAAGGGGGACTATTATACTATGGATGAAAAATTCGAACAAGCAAAAAAAAGATATGAAGAGGTCGTTAAAAAATCAATATCAAAAGTTCCTGAAAGAAAAGAAACTTTCTATTCAACATCAGGATATGAAATAAAAAGGCTATACACGCCTGAAGATATAACCAACCTTGATTATGTTGAAGACCTAGGTTTCCCTGGTGAATACCCATTTACACGTGGTGTTCAACCAACAATGTACCGTGCAAGGCACTGGACGATGAGACAATACGCCGGGTTTGGTACCGCGGAAGAATCAAATAAACGCTACAAATATCTACTTGAGCAAGGGCAAACGGGACTTTCTGTTGCATTCGACCTTCCAACACAGATAGGCTATGACTCAGACGACCCCATGGCAGAAGGCGAAGTCGGAAGAGTTGGCGTTGCAATAGATTCACTCGAAGATATGGAAATACTCTTTGATGGTATACCATTAGACCAAGTAAGTACATCAATGACCATAAATAGCACCGCGATGATATTACTTTCGATGTACATAGCAGTTGCTGAAAAACAGGGCGTATCACAGGAAAAACTCAGTGGAACAATCCAAAACGATATCCTCAAAGAATACATCGCACGTGGCACATACATATACCCACCAGAACCATCAATGAGACTAATTACAGATATATTTGAATACTGTTCAAAATACATGCCAAAATGGAACCCAATAAGCATAAGTGGGTACCATATAAGAGAAGCAGGTTCAACAGCCGTGCAAGAAGTAGCCTTCACATTGGCAGATGGAATAACATACGTTGAATCAGCAGTCAAAAAAGGACTGGATCCAAACGTATTTGGTAAGAGGCTCTCATTCTTCTTCGCTGCGCACAACAACTTCTTAGAAGAAATAGCGAAATTCAGAGCCGCAAGAAGACTATGGGCAAAAATTATGAAAAATAGATTTGGTGTAACTGACCCAGAAGCAATGAAACTCCGCTTCCATACTCAAACGGGTGGTTCCACACTTACAGCACAACAACCAATGAACAACATAATAAGGGTCACAATCCAAGCACTTGCCGCCGTTCTCGGTGGTACGCAATCGTTACATACAAACAGCTATGACGAAGCATTAGCTCTACCAACCGAAGAATCAGCAAGAATTGCTCTCAGAACACAACAGATAATCGCCTACGAATCAGGTGTTGCTGATACAATTGACCCATTAGCGGGTTCATACGTAATAGAAGCTATGACAAACGAGATAGAAAAGAGAGCCATGGAATACATCGAAAAAATAGACCAACTTGGTGGAATGGTTAAAGCCATAGAAATGGGATATGTACAAAAAGAAATCCACGAAAGTGCATACAAACACCAACTTGCAGTAGAGAAAGGTGAAGAAATAATCGTTGGAGTAAACAAATTCACAATAAAAGAGGATTTAAAACAAAAAGAAGTTTTAAAAGTCGACCCAGAACTTGAACAAAAACAAAAAGAAAGACTCAAAAAACTCAAAGAAAAAAGAGACAATGAAAAAGTAAAGAAACTCCTCAATAAAATAAAAGAAGTAGCAGCAACAGATGAAAATCTCTTCCCATACGTACTTGAAGCAGTAAAAGCATATGCCACCGTTGGAGAAATAAGCAACGCATTAAGGGAAGTATTCGGAGAATACACTGAAACAGTCATAGTTTAAAAATAAATTAATTAATTGATTAAAAGGAGGCGTATAAACATGGAAAAGGGTACATTTGAAATCAAAAAAGGCTTTGCTGAAATGTTCAAAGGTGGCGTCATTATGGATGTTACCACAGCAGAGCAAGCAAAAATTGCAGAAGAAGCAGGAGCAGTTGCCGTCATGGCACTGGAAAGAGTACCAGCGGATATAAGAAAAGCTGGTGGAGTTGCGAGAATGGCAAGCATCGCAAAAATAAAAGAAATAATGGAAGCAGTATCCATACCAGTAATGGCAAAAGTGAGAATTGGTCACATTGCGGAAGCAAGGATACTCGAAGCGCTTGGTGTTGACTTCATAGACGAATCAGAAGTTTTAACACCAGCGGATGACAAATACCATATCAACAAACATGAATTCAAAGTACCATTCGTATGTGGTGCAAGAAACCTCGGAGAAGCATTAAGAAGAATATCCGAAGGCGCTGCAATGATAAGAACAAAAGGAGAAGCTGGAACAGGAAACGTTGTAGAAGCCGTAAAACACATGAGAACAGTCATGTCGGAGATAAGAAAAGTTCAAAACTTGCCGTATGAAGAAATAGTGACATACGCTAAAGAAATAGGCGCACCTGTTGAATTAGTATTGCAAGTTAAAGAACTCGGTAGATTACCGGTTGTCAACTTCGCGGCAGGTGGAGTAGCAACACCAGCAGATGCCGCATTAATGATGATGCTTGGCGCAGACGGTGTATTTGTAGGAAGCGGAATATTCAAATCAAAAGACCCAATGAAAATGGCTAAAGCAATAGTTATGGCTGTAACATATTGGAACGACCCAGAAATGCTCCTGAAAATTTCCGAAGATATTGGCGAGCCAATGGAAGGATTGGAAATTGAGACATTAGAAGTCAGACTTCAAGAAAGAGGATGGTAAAAAATGATAATAGGAGTTTCGGGAATACAAGGTGACTTTAGAGAACACAAATGGATGATAGAAAAACTTGGACACGAATCATACGTTGTTCGCACACCAGAGGATTTGGAGAAAGTTGACGGGCTAATAATCCCTGGTGGCGAATCAACAACAATGATTCGCATAATGAAACGAATAGGGTTATTCGAAAAATTGAAAGAAAAAATACTTAACGGACTACCTGTATACGGCACATGCGCTGGATTAATTGTTCTTGCTAAAGAAATCGAAAACTACCCGCAAGAGTCGTTGGGGGTCATAGATATAAAAGTAATGAGAAACGCATACGGCAGACAAGTTGACAGTTTTGATGAAATGGTAGAAATTAAAGGATTCAACAAACCGTTCAAAGCGATATTCATAAGGGCACCAAGGGTTGATGGATGGGGACCAGAAGTTGATGTGTTATCAACATTAGATAATCACCCAATAATGCTTAGACAGAAAAATGTACTTGTCACCTCATTCCACCCAGAACTTACAGATGACACAAGGGTGCACGAATACTTTATAAAAATGGTTGAAGAATATAGAAAATAAGCAAAAACCTACCACCGGTTTTCCGGTGGTAGGTTTTTTTATAATTCACTGCACCTTGAACAAATTTTTATTGTATAATTTTTTGTGAATCTAATAAAATACTAACTTTTCACCATATCGAAAAGGGGGAATTTAAGGTATGAAAAAGTTTCTTACACTTTTACTTGTTTTGAGTTTCATATTGATAGTTTTTGCAGAAACGGTTGAAATTGCTATTTTGCACACAACAGACCTTCACGGTAACATATATCCGATCAACTATGCTACCAATCAACCTTCCGATGTTGGGCTAGCCAAAGTTGCCACACTGATAAAGCAAATAAAAAGCAAATTCAAAAACGTTATTCTGATTGATTCAGGTGACTTAATTCAAGGTACACCTCTAGAATACTACCACGCAAAAGTTGACAACGAACCTATCGATCCCATGATTTTGGTAATGAACAAACTTGGTTATTCGGCATGGACCTTGGGTAACCACGAATTCAACTATGGACTAAAAATATTAAACAAAGCAATATCTGAAGCACAATTTCCAGCTTTAAGTGCAAATATAGTTAAGAAAGGCACAAAAGAACCTGCATTCAAACCTTATCATATTGTAACCGTAGATGGTGTTAAAATAGGGATCTTAGGTCTCACAACAAAATTTATACCCAACTGGGAAGATCCAAAAAACATAGAAGGGCTTGATTTTTTGGATCCTGTAGAAGTAGCCAAAGAATATGTTAACATTCTAAAAAATCAAGAAAAAGTTGATATTGTTATAGCTGTCTATCATGGTGGATTAGAAAGAGATCCACAAACTGGCCAACCAACTGAGGAATTAACAGGCGAAGACCAAGCTTATGAAATCTTAAGCAATGTCCCAAATATAGATGTCCTATTATTAGGTCATCAGCATAGGGTTATCGCAACAAAAATAAACAACATACCTGTATCTATGCCAGGAAATTGGGGTTCATACCTTGGTCAAGTTACTTTAAAACTTGAAAAAGAAGAAGACAATTGGAAAATTATTGATAGCAAAGTAGAAACACTTTCGGTAAAAGGTGTTCAACCAGATGAAGAAATACTTTCATTAGCAAAGAAATACGAAGATAAAGTCCAAGCATGGCTTGACCAACCTGTTGGGTACGCAAAAGGAGATTTCTGGGTTGAAAATCCATTATTTGCAAGATTAAAAGATAATGCTTTGATAGAGTTTGTTAATAAAGTCCAAATGCACTATAGTGGAGCGAAAATATCATCTACAGCTTTATTTACCAACGACATAAAAGGATGGAAAGAAGGACCTGTATCCTTAAGAGACATCTATGGAGTATATATATACGCTAACACTCTTAAAGTTATAAAAGTAAAAGGAAAAGACATTAAAGACGCCTTAGAACTCAGCGCGGATTACTTTGTTTATGAAAACAACAAAGTCGATGTAAATAAGACTTGGATTGAGCCAAAGCCCAAACATTATAATTATGACATGTGGGAAGGAATAACATACAAAATAGTTTTAAACAGGCCTTCAGGTGATAGAATAGTAGATCTCGAGTTTGAAGGAAAACCAATCGATATGGATGCGGAATACGAAATAGTCTTAAACAACTACCGTGCGGGTGGCGGTGGAGGATACAACATGTTCAAAGGCAAACCAGTTGTAAGAGAAGTAATGATAGAAGTAGCAGAATTAATGGCGGACTATGTGCTTGAAAATAAAGTCATAGAAGCAACCGTTGATAACAACTGGAAGGCAGTAGTGCAATACGAATACACAGTTAAAGAAGGCGACACATTAGAAAGCATTGCAAAAAATTTAGGAGTCTCAACTAATGAACTTATAAAATGGAATAACATAAAAGATTCGAATTTAACACCAGGTATGAAATTGATATACTATGTGAGCTATTTAGATAATTTATTCTCACTGAAAAATGCTTCTGGATTTTAAATATAAATTTTACAAATTACAGAAAACCACGCCCAAGAGGGCGTGGTTTTTTCATACACAATTTTTGCATGAAACTTTTATGATTAATTTTGTTATAAGTATAAATTTTGATATAATTTCAGTAGCTGGAAATTCCAAAAATTCATAAAATACATCGCTTGATTATTCATTGAGTGTAATTTTTTTCATTTTTAGATTTATCTTGTCTATTTTTGTTATTGTAAAAAACAAAATTATTTGGTACAATAAACATGTAAATTAGATTCAGTTTGTCTAATTTGTCTTTTGTTTGAATTATTTGTGAAATCTTAAACAAACTAAAAAATTCCATATTTTTCTAATAGTCCTGGTTTTAAAAGATAATTTAATTTAAAGAAGGGAGGGCTTTTTATGAGTTTTTCTGTTTTTATTGTGAGTTTTTTCACTTGGCTATTGTTAACTTGGTCAGTCGAGTGGCAGGAAGTGGTTATAGGTTTAGTTGTTTCTCTTGTTATCTCTCTTATCTTTACCAAGTATTATCGAATCAAGTTCAACGGTAAGTTTATACCTGGTCTTTTTAAGTTTTTGTTTGTCTATATACCTGTTTTTGTTTGGGAAATGATTAAAGCTAATTTGGATGTTGCTTCCAGAGTTCTTGTCCCAGGAAGAAATGTAAAGCCTGGTTTTGTCAAGGTTAAAACGGCTTTAAAAGGCGATGTTGCTAAACTTACTCTCGCAAATTCAATCACTCTCACCCCTGGAACAATCACTTTTGATGTTGTTGATGATGAACTTTACGTACACTGGATCGATGTCGCAGGTACAGATGAAGAAAGTAAGAAATCTTTTTACGGCAAGTTTGAAAAAATTTTGAAGGGGGTGTACGAATGAGTGGCTCATTGATTATTGACTTAATAGTTTTCGGATTAACTGGTTTCGGTATTTTCTTCTCTCTTCTCAGATTTTTGCTTGGGCCAACTTCTTTCGAAAGACTCGCAGCAGTTGATATGATGAATGTAATGTTTATTGGCATCATTGTTCTTATATCTTTTATGTTCAAAAACTCCATGTATATGGATATAGCTATTCTTTACGGACTTTTGGCATTTATTGAAACTGTCGTCTTCGCAAGGTATCTCGAAAGCCAGACGGATAAGTGTGGTGGTAAAAGATGATAGAGATGATAAGAGAAATGGTTGGATATGTTTTGATAGGATTAGGGTCGCTATTTTATTTCTTAGCTGGTCTTGGTCTTTTAAAAATGCCTGACATTTACACAAAGCTACAAGCTTCTACAAAAGCAACAACTTTGGGTACGTTTTCAATAGCTCTTGGTGTTGGTATACTGGATTTCTCGTTTTTCGGAAAAGCAATTTTGGTCATCGTCTTTGTCGCTCTCACAAACCCAGTTGCGGCTTCTCTCATGACAAGAGCTGCTTACAAAAATAACGCTCCAAAATGTGAAGAGACAGTTGTTGATGAGATAAAGGAAGTAACAAGCACAAATGGTGGTGATGCTAAATGACAAGCATCTATAATTTCTTTTCCGATGTGTTTTCAAGTTTAACAAACACTGTCTCCTTTTTAGTCGGTGTTTTGATGATTGTATTCTCTATCTTTGCAGTAGAGACAAAGAAGATATTAGATGCTCTGATTGCCCTTTCCGCAGTTAGTTTGCTTTCAGTGTTGATTTTCATTGTTCTTAAAGCGCCTGATGTGGCAATTACGGAAGCCGCTGTTGGCTCTGGTCTTGCTAGCGCAGTTATGCTCTTTGCGCTTTGGAAGATAAAGGCAGGTGAAAAGAAATGAGAAGAGTATGGGCCATCCTTATTGCTAGTATCTTCCTTTACTTTCTAATAGGTGAACTCTTACCAATCGTTCCAGACTTTGGTAACTTCGATATGTTCACAAGGGTTTCATTTGATTACATAAGTAAATCAACGAAATCAGGATATTCTCCTGTTGAGTTCAAAAAATCCGCAAATCTCGAAGAAGGAAGTGCCAATGTTGTCACATCAATTGTCGTAAATTACAGATCTTTCGATACATTGGGCGAGGTAACAGTCCTTTTCACCGCAGCTTTAGGTGTTGGAATACTCAGTTCTTTCTTAAGAAGAAAGAACAAATTGGAGTTTGAAGATCACTTTGTTCTAAAAGTGTCAACTGGTATAGTTTTTCCTTTGATTTTATTATTTGGCGCTTACATATTTATCCACGGGCATTTGACACCTGGTGGAGGATTCCCTGGTGGAACAGTTATAGCTTTAGGTGTTTTACTACTCATGTTGGCTGATAATGAATTCAAAGTCACAGGCGTTGCGAAACATATCGAACAATCAGCCGGTGCAGGATACGTTATCGTTGGTCTTTTGGGAATGGCGTTTGGTGGGGTGTTCTTGATGAATTTCTTACCAACAGGTGTTGTTGGGAACTTGTTTAGCGCAGGTGTTGTTCCTATCGTATACGTAATTATCGGTTTCAAAGTTGGCGCTGAACTCTCAAGTATAGTCTCTGAAATGAAGGAGGGATGAGACATGATATACTACATTACATTTATAATAATGGGAATTGGTATATACGGTATAGTTTCACAGAAAAACATGTTTAAACAGCTCATTTCTCTTTCAATCATTGATACTGCTGTAAACATCTTTGTGATTTCACTTGGTTATTTGGAAGGCATGGAAGCACCAATATATTCAATGGTCACTCCAACAGCAAAATTTGTTGACCCATTACCACAAGCACTTATCTTAACCGCCATCGTTATAGGTGTTGGAACATTGGCAATTGGCTCAATGCTTTTAGTACATTTGAAAGAGGAATATGGTTGTCTAAACGCTGATGAAATTCGCGCAGCAAGGGAAGTGATAGAATGAGCGCATTACTTATCGCTGTTCCGTTGGCTTTCGCATTTGCAAGTTTACCACACAAAAAGTTAGGAAATTACTTCTTCACGTTCGTAACGTTGTTCAATATATTGGCACTTTTGCTTTACTTGAAACCTACGCAATTAGTTGAAATTGGCGGATGGAGTGCTGCATACGGTATCGCACTCGTACTTGATAGTGTCAGTTATCCATTTTTAATATTTGTAAACGCTATCTTGTTAGTTATTTCTTTGACAGCAAACCTTGAGGAAAAATACGGCACCTTAATGCTTGTTCTAACAGCTGCTTTGAATGGTATTATTCTCACTGGCGACTTTTTCAATTCGTTCGTTTTCTTTGAAATAATTGCTGCAGTCGCTTATATAATTGCAAGTCACAAGAATAATTCTTACGGTGCATTTAAATACTTGATTTTCGGTGGCGTAGGTGGAACACTTTACCTAATCGGCGCGGTTATGACGTACATAAAAGCTGGAACTTTGAATATGGCATACGCTGGGTTTATCATCGATCCTTCTGTGGTTCCAGTTATAACTGTGTTTTTCTTGATAGCTCTCTTAATAGAATTAAAAGTCTTACCGCTTGGTTTATGGGCTCCGGATGTATATTCTAATGGTAGCTCAATCACCCCTGTTGTACTTGGTAGCGCTGTCACAGTGTCTATGGTCTATCTTTTCTCAAGGATATTTTTTAATGTCCTTGGATTTGAGCATACAAAATTAGTAAGTATACTTGCTATGGTTTCTATAATAATAGCTCAACTTGGTGCTTTAAAGCAGAAAAATCTTGGAAGGGCTCTTGCTTTTGCAGCTATCGCTGGGGTAAGCGTTGTTGTCGCAGGTTTGGCAACAGCAAACGAAGAAGTTATATCAGCTTCTTACTTTTATCTATTCAACGATGCTATCTCAAAGATAATACTCTTTACAGTATTCGCTTACACAGGTCATAGGGGATTTAAAAATGATAAGACAACAGGCATTATATTCACAATCGCTTCGCTCTCTTTGATAGGATTCCCACTCTTTACGGGTTTTTGGGCAAAGTTCTATTTGATTAAAGCGTTATTCGAAACAGAAAATTATGTTCTTCCAGCAGTTATATTAATATCAACAATCATCGAAGCCGGATATCTTATTAAGTGGAATGTCGACCTTTGGTATAAAGAGCATAAAGCTCAAGAAAGTGAAGAAGAAAATTACATACCATTTGCGGGCCAGCTTGTCTTGTTGTTATTAGCAATGGTGCTTGTTTTAGTTGGATTCTTACCAGATATTATTTACTCCCAGACAAATAGCATAGCAACTCATGTCCTTGACGCAAAAACATACATGGACGTTATATTGAAAGGGGGTATGTGATAATGCAAACACTTATACTTTATATGGCAATCGGTTCGTTAGTTAGCTTTTTGCTTTCAAAGATAAATAAACACATCGGCCCTGTTGTAATGTTTGCGCTTTCTATATACGCTCTTATAAGTCTTTGGAATATGCCGACAAATACGGTAGAATCACTTTTTGGTTTTGAAAACGTTTTGCAACTTACAGCAATGGGAAAGTACTTTGCAATACTATCACTAATCGTCTTTGCAAATTTTTCGTTCTTTAACATTTCTTGGATTTCAAAAGCAAAAAATCCACATGCGTTTAACGCTCTTTCGGTAATAACCATGCTTGGTACAATTGGAGTATTTTTTTCCTCACATTTGATAGTGCTTTACATCTTCTGGGAAATTGCTGTTTTAGGCTCACTTTTCATTGTTCCGATGGGTAAAGAAGAGTCAAGGAAAGCAACAATATGGTACGTTGTTATAAGTGCGATTGGTACTTATATGTTCCTGTACGGTGCATTTTTACTTTACTCAAAATTCGGTACATTCAACATATTTGAAATCGGAAATGAATTACAAAATACATCATTAGGTTTCAGATGGGCAGTAGTTATTTTGTTGTTAAGTGCTGGTATAGCAAAGAGTGGTATATTTCCACTCCACACTTGGCTTAGGAATGTGCACGGCAATGCGCCTGATACATTCAGTGCTGTGCTCTCTGGCCAGCTTGTGAAGATGGGGTCATACATCCTCGCACTTGTTCTCACTGTTTTCCCAATAGCTTCCATGTTCAGCCAGTTCTACAATGGAGTTAATTTACTCTCTTACATACTCATCTGGCTTGGCAATCTGTCTATACTCATAGGAACACTTATGGCAATAAAACAGAACGATATGAAGATGCTCATTGCATATTCAACAGTAGCAAATGGCGGATATATACTCATAGGTCTCGCGACACTTGATAATGTAGGATACGCAGGTGGTTTGTTCCACGTTATCAACCACGCCCTTGCAGCAACGATGATATTTTTATCCTTTGCAGCAGTTGTTTATAGAACCGGCACAACAAAGATAGACGAATTAGGTGGACTTATCCACAGAATGCCGATAACGTTTGTTACATACCTTGTTGGTATTATCTCCTTAGCTGGAATCCCGCCGACAAGTGGGTTTATATCAAAGTGGATGATTTTCCAATCACTTGTCTCAAGAGGCATGTTTGTAACCGAGATGTTTGTTTTTATAGGTAGCATTGGTTCTTTCTTGTATGTTTTTAGACCACTCGCGGGCGTATTTCTCGGTCAGCTAAAAAGTGCCCATAAAGAAGTAAAAGAAGCACCGATATTTATGACAATCCCAATGATTATATTGGTTATTTTAACGGTTCTTTGGGGTATACTCCCACAGCAAGTGCTTATATGGATAACAGACATCCAAAAAGAATTTGGCATGGAACCATTTAAATTCGAAGGCACAAAACTGTACACAAGCATGGGCTATTGGGATACTTGGACAGTCTTTGTAATGTTTGCTGTTGGATTCATAATCGCGGCAGTCATATACGTACTCATGCCAAAGGGTAAGAAAATCCCTCTCGAAGACCAGTACACATCTGGAGAATTTTTACACAATTTCGATCTGTACCATTATGCAACAAAGTTCTATGCTTTCTTGGAAAGAGAATACGAAGGGCATCCTTCATTCGAAAATCTGTATATGTCTTTTGTCAACGTATTGAAAGCGATAGGAAAAGGCATCGATTACTTCGCACGTAGAACTGCTTCCGCTTACTTATTCTGGACAGCGGTCGTTCTCGCATTACTATTGTGGGTGAGGTGGTAACCATGACAGCAGTTAGAGTCGCCGGAGTTTTATTAACAGCGTTCTTCTTTGGAATTACATTCGAAGGTATAGGTAGAAAAGTCACCGCAAGAATTCAAAAAAGATATGGACCACCATGGTATCAAAACTTTATAGATTTGTTCAAAACACTCACAAAACATGGCTGGACACATGGTTGGATATTTGATTTTGGTGTTTTAATGGCTCTCGGTGGAGTCATCGCTACGCTTTCCTTTGTACCACTTGGAAATCTCGTCGCATTTCCTGGGCTTGATAACTTCTTCGTTATAGTCTACTTATTCACAGTAGGTGCACTTGGTATGGCTATGGGTATGGTCGGTACAGGCAATCCATGGGCTTCCATAGGTGTCGCAAGGGCACTTACATTGATGCTTGGATACGAAGTACCTTACTTAATAACAATAACTTCACTTTTGTATTTCTACAGAACATCAAACATAACTGCGATAATACAAGCTCAAGCTGATGGATGGAACCTTTTCAAATTCCCAATTGGTGCACTAGTAGCGTTTATTTCACTCCAAGGCATGCTTGGCAAAGAACCATTCGAAGCACCAATCGCTCCATCGGAAATCGCGTCAGGTCCGATGGTTGAACTTTCAGCGAAATACATGGGACTTCTCATGCTCATGAACTCATTCATGGAATTTGTTGAAATCAGTCTCTTTGTTGATTTCTTCCTTGGTGGCGGAACGTACTTTGTGTTCCTTTTGAAGTATTTAATCGTTTGGATTCTGGCAGTTATGATATCCTCGGTATTACCACGCTTCAGGATAGAGCAAGCAGTTGCATTCTACTGGACTGTACCTATAATTTTGGCATTTGTCCAAGCATTTATCGTAGTTAATCTAAAATGAAACATCAACAAATCGGGAGGTGTAATGAATGTCAAAGATAGACGAAAGAAGTGTTTGGGAGAAGATAGCAGACCAACTCAGAAGTCGTTCAATGTGGATGTTGCATTACTGTACAGGTTGTGGTGCAGTAGAACTTCCACCATCAATGACTTCGAGATTTGATATGGAACGATTAGGCATGGGCCCAATGGCAACGCCAAGACAAGCCGATATCTTTTTAATCACTGGTTACCTAAGTGCAAAGACACTCAGGAGAGTTATATACACATACGAAAAAATGGCTGACCCAAAATACGTCATCGGTTTTGGTTCATGTACAATCAACGGTGGTATATACTACGACTCCTACTCAACGATAAATAGACTCGATTATTACATTCCAGTTGACTTGTACATTGCAGGTTGTATGCCAAGACCTGAAGCGATACTCAACGCATTCAACCAATTGATGGAGATGATTAGAAAAGGCGAAGCAAATGGCTGGAAGAGATACAAAGAAAATTACGAATGGTACAAGCAGAACCAAATAAGGAGTCTCGGTGAGGTGATTGTACATGACGAATTCCATGAATAATGTTCAAGAAATACTTGAAAGTATTAAAAATGCTTACGGTGTTGAAATATTACAAATCGACACAAGACAATACAAAATAATATCTCAACCAGAAAAGACTATACCATTACTTACGCATCTGAAATCACAAGGTTATTCACATTTATCTATTCTCACATGCGTTGACTGGATAGAACAAAAGAAATTTGAGTTGGTATACATACTCATGAACTGGTCGAATGGCGTCACATTCCTTGTATCAACGTTCATAGATAGGGATAACCCTGTATTCACAACAGTAAAAGATATGTGGCCAACAGCAGAATGGTATGAAAGAGATGTTCATGAGTTCTTTGGTGTCGAATTTGAAGGTAACGAAAACTGCAAAAAACCGATGATATTAGAAGTATGGAACGACTTACCACCTTTGAGAAAAGATTTCGACCCATTGAAATACTCAAAAGAGCATTATCCAGATAGAGAATACGAAAAAGATGTCATACACGAAGCAAAGATTATCAGAGCTGATATTGAAAAACAAACAGGGGGCGAGTTAAATGGGTGAAGTAAAACTATTCTTTGGACCTAACCACCCTGGAATGCACGGTAATTTCAGCGTACACATGTACGTTGAAGGAGATATAGTTGTAAAGGCAAGACCTCTTCCAGGCTTTTTGCACAGAGGTTTTGAAAAACTTATGGAAAGAAGACTCTGGTATCAAAATTTAGCGCTTATACCGAGAATTTGTGTTCCTGAACCTGATATAAACGAAGCATGTTACGCTATGGCAATAGAAAAGATTGCAAAAGTTGAGGTACCTGAACGTGCGCAATGGATAAGGATGCTTGTCTTAGAATTGGCAAGAATTGCAAATCACCTGTGGAGTTTTGGAGGAATTGGTGGAGCACTTGGTATGTACACAAGCATGTTCTGGTCTGTTAGTGATAGGGACAGGGTGCTCGATATATTCGAAGAATTGACTGGAGCAAGGATATACCACATGTACATAATACCTGGTGGTGTTAGAAAAGATTTGACACCAGGATTGGAAGATAAAATCAGAAAACTTATGGATTACATAGAAGAAAAATTACCTGAATACGAAACGTTCATATTGAAAAATAGAATACTCCATACAAGGCTCAAAGGTATAGCAAAGATAGATACAGAGACATGTCTCAAAATCGGTGTTACAGGTATAGGTCTTAGAGCAACTGGTGTACCTTACGATATAAGGAAAGTTGATCCGTATCTATTCTACGATAAAGTTGAATTTGATATCCCAACAGCAACAGAAGGAGACGCTTACGCAAGAATAAGCTTGAAACCAAAGGAAATCAGACAGAGTATAAGGATTATAAGGCAAATCCTCGAGAAGATGCCTACCGGACCTGTTAATGTGAGAATATCCGATGGCAACGGTTTAAGGATAAGAGTACCAAAAGGTATGGCATACGCACGTGTAGAATCTACTCGTGGTGAGTATGGTTATCTTGTTGTATCAGATGGTGGAGAAACACCGTACAGAGTAGCGGTGCGTGGTGCTTCGTATCCTCAAGGGCTTTACGGTGTTGAACACTTCTTACCAGGTACAAGAATCGATGATGTTCCAATTTGGCTTGACACAATGGGCGTCTGCGCTCCAGAAATCGATAGGTAAAGTTGGGAGGTGTTCAAATGGCTGAAAAGAGTTTTTTCGCTCCTTTGATAGCATGGAAAAATTTGTTTGAAAAGCCAGTAACAATAAGAGTCCCAAAGGAAAAAAGAGAAGCCGCAGAGAGATACAGGGGATTTCACATAAATGATTGGAATAAATGTATCGGTTGTGGTACTTGTGCGAAAATATGTCCAACCGATGCAATAACAATGGTTGAAGTCCCAGATATGAAGCAAGAGTACGGTATGAAACCACAAAGACCAGCTATTGATTACGGAAGATGTAGCTTCTGTGCAATGTGCGTTGATATATGTACAACAGGCTCATTACAAATGACCAGAGAATACATATTCGTATCACCAAATCCAGAAGATTTTTACTATGCTCCAACTGAAAAAGGAATACTCAAGAAGGAACCATCAGAAATCAAGATAGGTTGGACAAGAGAAGATACAAACGACTTACTTGATTTAGACAGAGTTGTACCTGAGCACATGCCAGCTGAAGAAAGAGTTGATTCATTTGTCGAATTTGTTAAAGCGTACAGTAAAGAAGAAGCAATTAAGGAAGCGGCAAGGTGTGTTGAATGCGCTATATGTGTTGATAGATGTCCAGAGCATATGCAAATACCACAATACATAAAATCTATATGGAAAGATGATTTGAAAGACGCACTAAAGTGGCTCTTGAAAGGTGTTGAAGAGCAAAATAACTTTGGCGCTAACCCGCTATCAGGTGTATGTGGTAGGGTATGTACACATAGATGTGAGGAAGTCTGTGCCATTTCACATCGTGGAGAAGCTATAGCAATTAGATGGTTGAAAAGGTACATTGTTGATAACGTGCCAGCAAACCAATGGAGTGACATTGTCAAATTTGAATCACCTAAGAAGAACAAAAAAGTTGGAATTATTGGTAGCGGTCCTGCTGGATTATCCGCAGCGTACTTCCTTGCAACAATGGGTTACGAAGTTGATATTTACGAATCGCTCAATCGCCCCGGTGGTGTTATGAGGTACGGTATTCCAAGATACAGACTGCCAGATGAAGCTCTAGATAAAGATATCGCATTCATTGAATCACTTGGTGTTAGAATTTACACAGGAGTAACCGTTGGAAAAGATATACCCTTCGAAGAATTTAGACAAAAGTACGATGCGATTTTCGTATCAACAGGTCTTACTTTAGGTAGGTCAACAAGGATGCCAGGTTCCGACCATCCTGACGTAGTCCAAGCATTACCATTGTTAAGGGAAATCAGAGATTATCTACGTGGCGAAGGACCAGAACCAAAAATCGCAAGGCGCGTTGTTGTAATTGGTGGTGGAAATGTGGCAATGGATATAGCAAGAAGCTTGGCAAGATTACAGAAGATGAAATACGGAGAAGTAAACGTCACTGTAACTTGTCTTGAAAGAACATTTGACGAAATGCCTGCGGATATGGAAGAAATTGAAGAAGCGCAAGAAGAAGGTGTGAAGATATATCCAGGTTGGGGACCACGTGAAGTTATTTTCTACCCTAACGAAGATAAAATCAAGGGAGTTAAGTGCGTAAAATGTACTGAAGTATTCGACGAAAATAGAAAATTCAACCCAAAATTTGATGAAACAGAAATTTGTTACTACGACGGCGATATGATAATAGAAGCTATCGGGCAAGCGCCAGATTACTCATTCTTGCCAGAAGAATGGAAATCAAAACTCCAATTTGCAGGTCCAAGGATTCTTACCAATAACTTAAGACAAACACAGATACCTTGGCTATTTGCGGGTGGAGATATCGTCAACGGTCCTGATATAATCCATGCTGTAGCGGATGGTTATTGGGCAGCAAGAGGTATCGACCAGTATTTAAGTAATCAATAAAATTCCAACAGCAAAACAAAAGGGGGGAGAATATGTACGATGTCCTAAAGTTAGCCGAAAGTTTCGAAATAGAAGGTTACAAATTCTATAAAAGCAAAGCAACAGAAGTAAAAAGCAAAGCGATAACGGAAATATTTGAATACCTTGCAAATATGGAAAAAGAACACACGGAATTCATTAGAGGATTAATGAAAAGTTTGGAAGAAGGACGAGAGATAGAAAAAATACCGCAGCAAGATACAAAATTTTTCAAAGAAAGGTACGAATCCCAAAGGCTTTCTGAGACATCCCAAGAAGACGATATAGCCGACCTTTCAGTATTAAGAATGGCGTATCTAATTGAAAAAGACTTCATGGAATTTTACACGAAAGCCGCACAAAGTGAGAAAAACGAAAAAGTAAAAGAAATACTTGAGATATTAGCCAAGTGGGAAGAAGGTCACAAAAAAATCATCGAAGAGCAGATGAATTATATAATCGAGAAAAATCACCTTGATTTAGGATTTTACCCATTTTAAAACCAACTTAGCTAGAAAAACCACAGCAAAAGCCCTCATTATCCAATGAGGGCTTTTGTTTTTCTTTACAATCTTTAATATTTTTTAAAAGAAGCATTATACCAATTCTCAACTGAAAACATTTCACATATAAATATCTTTTTTCAATAACTGATAAGCATTTTTGTGAATTTAAAAAAATGTGAATTATCAGAATTTCAAAAATGGAAAAATAAGTATCAGAGCAATGTTTAGAAAAATATGTCAAAGCTTGCTTTTTATACAAAAATTTTCTTTTAGAAGAGATTATATATAAAAAAACAATCAAAATATGGGTTTGGTTATTCCAAATATTTTGTTATAAAATTTAAGAAATATTTTACCAATGTAACAGCTATCATCAAAAACAACTCCTTTGTAACAAATTAATAATAGTAAGCAATTAAAATTTGCACCACACTTCAAAGGGAGGGGTTGCTGTGAAAAAAGTTTTTCTGCTCACCTTTTTGATTCTTAGTATTGCCGTTTTTCCTGCTATAAGGATTGGCGTTTTCGAACCACTCACAGGAGCATTTGCTGCAGGAGGTCAGTTGACAGTAAACGGTATTAAACTCGCCAACGAATTATTCCCAACAGTCTTGAATCAAAAGGTCGAATTGATAATTTTAGACAACAAAACAGACAAAGTAGAGGCAGCGAATGCTGTAACAAGGTTAATACAAGTTTACAACGTCAGTGCTATCATAGGTAGCTATGGAAGTTCTTTGGCAATTCCTGGTAGCGAAGTTGCAAATAAGATGAAAGTACCTATGGTCGGGTGTTCTCCAACGAATCCACTTGTCACAAAAGACAAACCTTATGTCTTCAGAGTTTGTTTCATTGACCCATTCCAAGGAAGGGTTATGGCGAAATTTGCGGTTGAGACGTTAAAAGCAAAAACAGCCTACATAATCCAAGATATATCTTCAGACTACTCAGTTGGTCTTGCTCATTACTTTAGAAACGCATTCATTGAATTTACAAAAGATAGCAAATCAGTACTTGGTGTTGCATCTTATCAAGGTGGGGACCAAGATTTCACAGCACAGTTAACACTCGCCAAAGCAAAGAATCCAGACGTTCTCTTTATACCAGCTGGTTCTTATGGTGACGCTGCACTTATAATGAAACAGGCAAGAGAAATGGGAATCAAAGCAACGTTCCTTGGTGGAGATACCTGGGAAGTTCCTGAGATAATAGAAGTTGCTGGCGATGCAGCCGAAGGCGCATATTTTAGCACTCACTTTGATGAAAAAGTAATGACAACTGAGATGACAAAGAAATTTGTTGAAGCATACAGAAAGAAGTACAACACAGAACCAAATGCATTTGCAGCTCTTGGGTTTGACGCTTATTTACTTATCCTTGATGCAATAACCAGAGCAAAATCTTCAAAACCAGAAGCAATAAAGGAATCTCTAGAAACAACAAAAGGGTTCCAAGGCGCAACCGGTGTGATAACACTTGATGAAAACGGAGACGCTATTAAAGATGCTATAGTTAAGAAGATAGAAAAAGGCGCTTTCAAATTTGTCACTGTTGTTAAACCATAAATTTCTTCACTATTATAGTTTAAAATCAGCAAGAAATAAAAAATTAACTGAAGGGGTGAAAAAAATGAGAAAATTATTAGCTTTGATGATGTCAGTATTATTTATATCTTTGATTTTTGCTGCAAATGAAATTGTTATAGGTGTCACACAACCATTAACAGGAAATTATGCAATGGGCGGACAGCTTGGAATGAGAGGAATAGAAATGGCTTACGAAGAAGTTCCAACTGTTCTTGGAAGACCTATAAAGCTTGTAACATTAGACAATAAGAGTGACAAAATCGAAGCAGCAAATGTTGTGACAAGATTAATTGAACAATTTAAAGTTGTTGCTATACTTGGAACATATTCAAGTGCTCTTGGTATACCAGGGGCTGAGATAGCAAACAAAAATAAAGTGGTCTATATCGCACCATCAAATACAAACCCACTCGTCACAAAAGACAAACCATATGTCTTCAGAGTTTGTTTCATTGATCCATTCCAAGGTACAGTTATGGCAAAATTTGCCGTAAAAAATCTGAAAGCAAAGACTGCAGCAGTAATTTACGATGTCTCAAACGATTATTCGGTTGGTCTTGCTTATTACTTCCGAGACGCATTTATAAAACTTACAGGAGATCCAAAATCTGTTAAAGTGTACATAGCTTATCAAGGTGGTGACCAAGATTTCACAGCACAATTAACGGCAATTAAAAAAGCTAATCCTGATGTCATATTTGTTCCAGCGGGCATTGTTGGCGATGCCGCATTAATTGCAAAACAAGCGAGAGAACTTGGATTAAAACAACCACTACTAGGTGGAGACACTTGGGACTTACCACAACTTATAGAAATTGGTGGTCCAGCTGTAGAAGGCGCATACTACAGCACCATGTTTGATGTGAAAGCAGAGCTTTCAGATAAAACAAGACCATTTGTTGAAAAGTATAGGAAGAAATACAATGAAGATCCTGGTTACTTACCAGCTCTTGCGTACGATGCGTACATGGTTTTAATTGATGCCATCCAAAGAGCAAAATCAGATAAACCAGAAGATATAAGAAGAGCGTTGCTCACTACGGATTATATAGGTGTATCTGGAAGAATCAGATTTGACCAAAATAGAGATGCTATAAAAGATGCTGTCATAAAAACAATAAAGAACGGAAAATTTGAATTTGTTACCGTAATCAAAGGAGATTAATGACATCAATAAAATATCTGGCGGTCGATAGTGATATCGGCCGCCCTTTCAAATAATATTCAAATAATATTTATTTTTCACTTTTTTATCTTCTGAGTCTTCGAACTTTTGGGAGGTGCTGTAATGGATTGGAGTTTATTTATGCAACATATGGTCAATGCGATTTCATTAGGTTTTGTCTTTGGACTTGTTGCAGTAGGTTACGCACTTGTTTATGGTGTTGTAAAACTTGTTAATTTCGCGCACGGTGACGTATTTATGATGGCTGCGTATTTTATGTTTTATACTTCTCTCATATTTGGTGCACCATGGCTCAGCGCGGTTATAATCGGTATTGTTCTCACCTCACTACTCGGCGTTGGGATTGAAAAAGTAGCTTACAAACCATTAAGAAAATATCCAAGAATTAACTCACTTGTTTCATCAATAGGCATGTCTTTCTTACTTCAAAATTTCGCAGTTGTTGTTTTTGGTGGAATACAGAGGTCTTTCCCTGTTCCTGAACCGATGAAAAAAACACTAATATTCGGTGAAGTTCGTGTCCAAGCAGTTTCTATTTATACTATTATATTCTCGATAGTAGTAGTTTTAATACTAACCTTCATATTACAAAAAACAAAAATAGGTCTTGCGATGCGTATCCTCTCAAGAGATTTTGATACAGCTAGACTGATGGGAATAAATGTTAACAAAACGATTTCATTTACATTTGCTCTTGGTTCCGCACTCGCAGCTGTTAGTGCCGTATTTTGGGCACTTAGGTATCCGCAAATATTCCCATTTATGGGTCAATACCCAGGAAGCCGTGCGTTTATAGCTGCCGTTGTTGGTGGTATCGGCAGTTTAAAAGGCGCGCTCATCGGTGGATTTGTACTTGGGGTGTTAACAGTTCTTCTTCCAGCGTTTTTCCCAGAGTATTCTGGCTATAGAGAAGCGTTTATATTTGCATTATTAGTTTTAGTTTTAATCTTCAAGCCAAATGGTCTATTTGGCCAGGAGGCAGGTGAAAAAGCATGAGTCGAACAAAGAGAGTCGTGCTTAGTGTTATGCTCATAATTTTTATCTATGTATTTGTCTTCTTTGCAGAAAAATATATGGATCCATTCATTAAACGTATTTTGAATACCGGTTTTATATACGTTATATTAGCCGTTAGTCTGAATTTAATCAACGGGTTTACAGGTCAATTCTCACTTGGTCATGCCGGTTTTATGGCAATAGGTGCTTACACTTCTGCTTTGCTTTATATGTCACCCGAAAATAAGCTATCTAACTTCTTTATGGAACCACTCATATCACCACTTGATAAAATTCAAATACCGTTCTTCTGGGCAATAATCGTTGGTGGCTTGATGGCAGCTCTTGCCGGTTTTATCGTTGGTGCGCCGTGTTTGAGAGTTAAAGGTGACTATCTCGCTATTGTTACGTATGGATTCTCAGAAATAATTAGATCACTTTTCAATAACCTCCAAAACATAACAAACGGTCCACTTGGTTTAAAAGGGCTCCCAACTCACACAAATCTATGGTGGACAGTTAGCTGGGCAATAATCACTGTAATTGTTATCAGACGAATTGTTGATAGTTCTTATGGAAGAGCGTTAAAAGCCATTCGCGACGACGAGGTTGCGGCAGAAAACCTTGGAATAAATCTCTTTAAACACAAAGTCCTTGCGTTTGTTGTTGGAGCATTCTTCGCTGGTATTGCTGGCGGATTGCTTGGCAGTTTACTTATGACAATTGACCCGAACTCTTTCAGTATATTATTCACATATCAAATTATCACAATAATACTTCTTGGTGGACTTGGTAACATCACTGGAAGTGTTATCGTTGGTATAGGTTTTGCATTCTTGATGGAAGGTCTAAGGTTTGTCGAAATGCCTATGAAAATATTCGGTATAACAATACCAGGTATATTAGGTATGCGCATGCTTATCTTCTCTATCTTACTTATGATTACTATCCTATTCTTTAGGCAAGGATTGTTTGGTCAAAGAGAATTCAGTTGGGAAGCAGTCGCACGCTTGTTTAATAGAAAGAAGGTGACCAAACAATGAAAAATACTGTCTTGAAAATGGAACATGTTACGAAGCGTTTTGGCGGTCTTACCGCTGTTTCCGATTTTAACCTAGATTTGAAAGAAGGGGAATTGTTAGGTTTAATAGGTCCAAACGGTGCTGGAAAAACGACAATATTCAACTTGATAACACATGTCTTCCCGGTCAGTGAAGGTAAAATAGAGTTTTTAGGGAAGGACATTACTAAATCAACAACAGATAGAATAATACGAATGGGAGTTGCGAGAACATTCCAAAATATAAGGCTTTTCGTTAATATGACTGTTAAAGAAAACATAATGACTGCATTCCATGCGCATCTTAAATCAGATTTATTTACCGCGATAGGTTTTCTACCGAAGTATCAAAAAGAAGAAGAATATATACAAGAGAAAACATATGAGCTAATGAAAGAAGTTGGAATTGAGCATCTTGCAGATTACAAATCAAGCTCACTCCCATACGGTTTACAAAGAAAATTAGAAATAGCAAGGGCGCTTGCAACCAATCCAAAACTTTTATTGTTAGACGAGCCAGCAGCTGGTATGAACCCTGATGAAACCCTTGAGCTGAACCAATTGATTTTGAGAATAAGAGAAAAATATAAATTGACAATAATTGTAATTGAACACGATATGAAAGTTATAATGAACATATGTGAGAGAATCATAGTGCTTGACCATGGTGTGACGATAGCGGAAGGAACACCTGAACAGATACAAAATAACCCAGAAGTTATAAAAGCTTACTTAGGCGCAGGTGATGAAGATGCTTGAGATTAATGACCTTCATGTTTACTACGGTGGTATACATGCTATAAAAGGTATAACGATGAAAGTCGAAGAAGGAAAGATTATTTCACTTATTGGCGCAAACGGTGCTGGAAAATCCACGACGCTTAGAACCATATGTGGTTTGAAGGAAGCTTCAAGAGGAAGCATAAAATACAACGGTAAAGAATTGACAAAACTCGATACAAGTGAAATTGTAAAACTTGGGATAACTATGGTACCTGAAGGCAGAAGAGTCTTTTCAAACCTTACAGTATATGAAAATTTGTTAGCTGGAGCTTATCTAAGAAAAGATAAAGATGGAATAAAAAAAGATATAGAATACGTTTTCGATCTATTCCCAAGATTAAAAGAAAGAATGAACCAGAGAGCTGGAACACTATCTGGTGGAGAACAGCAGATGTTAGCAATAGGAAGAGCCCTTATGTCTAGACCAAAGCTATTACTCTTTGATGAACCATCTCTTGGACTTGCCCCTGTTATAGTTAAAGAAGTTTTCAAATTGATAAAGAGAATTCACAGTGAAGGTGTTACGATTTTCTTAGTTGAGCAGAACGCTTTTGAAGCGCTTAAACTTGCTGATTACGCTTACGTACTTGAAACTGGTAGAATCGTACTTGAAGGTACAGGAAAAGACCTATTAGAAGACGAACGCGTTAGAAAGGCTTATCTTGGTGGTTAAACAAGCAAAAATCAATTGGGCAAATATCGCATTTTGGTTTACTTGTGCAGTATAATTTAGCGTGTTCAACAATAAGGCCGTGGAACTCTTGATAGAGCTCCACGGTTTTTTTATAATTATCCTCGAAAAATTCTCTGTATTCATCGTAATCGTTAAATTCTATACCAAAAATCCGTTTGAGTAATCTTTTTGTATAAGCGTCTATAACAAATATAGGTTTCTCGAATGCATAAAGAATTATTGAATCGGCAGTTTCTTTGCCTATTCCGTTAATTTCCAGTAATTCTTTTCTCAATTCAAAGGCATCTTTCTCAGCGATTTTGTCTAATTTAAATTCGTAATTTGCAAGCCAATTTAATAATTGTCTCAACCTTTTAGCCTTTATATTGTAAAACCCCGCAGGGCGTATTAAATTAGTTAACTGCTCATCTGGAAGGTTGTGTAAACAAATTAATATATCACCTGAACACACTTCTTTTATATTATTTAAAGCCCTTTCGACGTTCTTCCAATTCGTATTCTGAGTAAGAACAGCAGATACAATTATTTCTTCACGTTCTCCAGGCCACCATTTCCCCAAAGATCCGTGAATTCCCTTTAGGATGGAATAAAAATTCTGAAAAGCTATTTTTTTATTTTCCAAATTCTCCACAGTCCTTCCCCCGCATACTTAGTTATTAATTTAGCCAAAAAGATTATACCACAAAAATAATCTATTGACTTTTTTTCCGTAGAGGTGTATAATGAATCATCACGTTGCGAGGGGAAAAGCAAAGTGAAAAAAGCAAAAAAGATTTTAGGAGGCAGTACACATGAAAGGTACAGTTAAGTGGTTTGATTCTTCAAAGGGTTACGGATTCATCACAGGAGAGAACGGACAAGACGTTTTTGTTCACTTCAGCGCCATTCAAATGGATGGTTTTAAAACACTCAAAGAAGGCGACAAAGTCGAATTCGACATCCAAAACGGACAAAAAGGTCCTCAAGCAGCAAACGTTAAATTAGTAAAATAATAGCTAAGAGGATAATCAAGCCCCCATACGGGGGCTTTTTTGCTATTTTTTATAAGTTCAACTCTGTAAAAAAGGATTTAATACTTTTAACTTACCAAAGTATTGACCTGAATTCAAATCCTCACTCCACAATATTGAACATCCTAAATTTTTAGCACTACAAATTATCAAAGAGTCCCAAAATGAAATTTTATATCTTTGTGAAATTTTGATAGCTTCCAAAATATCACTAACTTCTATTGTGTATACCTTCCAAAAACTTAAATCCGATATGATTTGAGCTGCGGTGTTGTAATCTAAAGGATTTTTAACTTTCTTTGTCACAACAACAAAAAACTCTTGAAAAACTTGAGTACTTAATGCTCCATTTCCTTTTTTCCATAAATTCTCTAAAATGCGCTTGGCTGTAATATGTTTTTGACCGGCCGATTCATCGTACGCATATACCAAAATGTTAGTATCAACGAATTCATATTTTGTTTCTTTATACTCTTTCATGCAAATCCTCTCTCTTCCAAGATGTGTTCCCTTCTGTTCCTAAGTCAAATCCTTTCTCCAAAAGTTTAAGGGCTCTCTGTTGAACTTTTTGATACAAACTCTCTTTTTTTACAAGCTCTTCTAAAAAACCTTTAACCAAAGCCGAAATTGATGTATTTCTTTCAACAGCTATATGCTTTACTTGCAAAATAAGATTTTTAGGAATTGAAAGCGTAATGTTTTGATATTCTTCTTTGTGGCTTTCACGTTTTCTCATAATCTCACCTCCATATAAATTAGTTTATCACTTATTTATATGAAAATCAACAAAATATGTGTTTAATGTTATTTGAAAATTTAAGCCCCCATACGGGGGCTTTTTTGTTGGATTTTTATTCAATTGTTATTGCTGCTTATACAATTCAAAGTAATCATTTCCCGGCCTCATTGGATTTTCATACCAACCTTTTACCCATGCCCTCTGGACTCTAACTCCAACTGGTTGATAAACTGGAATGCTTATATAGTTGTCAATTGCAAATTTTTGAATTTGTACGTAAAGCTTCTTTCTTTCATCTGGGTCTGAAGAATTCCTCGCGGCTTCGATAAGTTCATCAAGACTCTTTCCACCAAGTTCTTTTCGAGGTGCACTGACAAATTTCTTGAAGTTTTCGCCTTGCCTTGGTGCGTATGTACCTGCCGAATGGTAGAATGTGAATATAAAGTTATCTGGGTCTGGGAAGTCAGCTAACCAGTTGAATATAGGCATTGGAAGTTCTGCTTTTCTCATCGCATCAAGATAGCTCGGCCAGTTGAGTGCAACAACATCAACTTTTATCTTACCCGATCCAATCATTTCAAGATACGTCTTTATCATTTCCGCAATTCTTTGCCTCATCATGTTACCTGTGTTGTAAGCAATTGAGAATTTTAAACCAACTTTGAGAGCCTTCCCATCCCACGCTTTTTCAAGAGCTTTTCTTGCCTCTGTAACGTTAAATTTGTAAAGTGGGAGTGTAGGGTCAAAACCGAGCAAGGTATTTGGCAAAGCAGCAGGAACTCTTATTCCATAACCTTTTAAAACATCTCTAACAACTGCATCGTAGTTTATAACGTAAGATATTGCCTTTCTTGCATTTATATCGCTGAAGAAATCAGGTGGCATTCCATTCCCGTCCCACTTTCCACTGCCAATATACTTACTATTTGGTGAAACAGACCAAGAAAATCCAACTACCGTTACAGAAAGTGAAGGAATATTCTCAATTATCTGGATGTCTTTATTTCCTCTAATTTGGTCAAGGTATTCGAGCACAATCGCTATATCATCTGCATCGCCTTTTTCAAGCATTAATTTTCTTGTTCCCCACTCGCTAACCGTCATTATAACTACTTTCTTAATCCTTGGTTCGCCTCTCCAGTAATCTTTATTTGCTTCCAACAAAACTTTTCTATTAGTTCTATCCCATTCGACAAGTTTATACGGTCCTGTACCTATAGCTGTGGCATAAATTGGTGATTTCTCTTTTGCGATATTCCTATATTTCCACCATGTATCAGGTTTACCATCCCACAAACCAAGTTTTATAGACGTCTCCTTATCCAAAACAGCGGACCAACCAACGGTATGTGCCATAATCGTTAAGAATGGACCGTATGGCCTTACAAGTTTAAAAACAACATTATTTCCGTCAACCTCTATCGCTGGGTCTATAACGTTTTTGTACATCTCAACAAGTTTATCTTTATACTGTGGTAATGGCTCTCCGTCTTTAAATATTTCTGATACTGGCTTCCCAACGTACTTTTCTATCATCTCGTTCAGTGAGTTAACACCAAATATCGCATTCCAGAGCATCCACATAGGTCCGCCTGCTGGATCATACAAAAGCCCTCTTTCAAAAGAGTATTCAACATCTTCTGGTGTCAGGTCAGAACCGTTGTGGAATTTGACACTTTTTCTTATTGGAAACACATAAGTTTTCCCACCATCTTTAATAAGTCCGTTTTTCACAGATGGTACTTCTGTGGCAAGCCTTGGCTCAAATTCCGTTAAACTACTCTTTTTGTAAGCTATCAAACTTTCGTATACGTTATAAATAACCTCCCCACTTACAGTATCATACGCTTGGTGAATATCGAGTGTGTCAGGTTCTCCCACACCAACTGATACGTAAATTGTCGGATCAAAAGCGGCAAATATTGAAACAGCAGCCAAAACAACAAACACTAACAGCAACCTTCTTAGCATTCTATCCCCTCCCTTTGCGTAAGGCTAATTGATATTTTACCACTTTATTTTAAAAATTCAAAATCAAAAGTAAAATTATTGTGTAAATTCGTAAAGATAGCAAAAAAATTATAATATACACAATTTACAAATCTCAGTTTTGTTTTCACACTTGATTTTTATTCTTACACATGATAAAATTCATAATGCTGTGAGATAATTATAATTGAATTGTGTCGGGGTGTAGCGCAGGTGGCTAGCGCGCTTGCATGGGGCGCAAGAGGTCGCTGGTTCAAGTCCAGTCACCCCGACCAAAAATACAAACGGCATCCAATTTAGGATGCCGTTTTTTGTTTTCATTAGTTTTCATATTCAAATTATTTTTGTGGAAATTATTTGAAAAATAACAGCTTATTAAAATATGTTTTATTCCGTTGTGATATAATTTATTAGGTCGATAAGCTAAAACGATTAAAAGGAGGCATTTAAATGCAGTACGCACTGCTCGGTTTGGGGTTGAGTAATAAGTATGCTGCGAAGTTTCTTTTGAAATTAGGAGAAAAGATTTTTGTAAGCGAATCTGGAAAGCTTTCCAGTGAAGATAAGGCATTTTTGGAAGAAAACAACATACCATACGAGGAAGGAGTAAATTCTGAGAAAATATTAGAAGCCGATGTTATACTCACAAGTCCGAGCGTTCCACACAACCATCCAATTCTTTTAAAGGCTCAACAGATGGGCAAATATGTCGATACCGAAATAACCTACTTCATGAAATTTCTCGATTGGAAACCGAAAATAATAGCTGTGACAGGCTCAGTCGGTAAGAGTACAACTGTAGCGATGATTAACCACCTCATTTCGAAATCAGCATCATCCCAAATTTCTGGAAACTTTGGGATCCCCATTGCTCAGGTGCTTTTGGAAGGCAAGAAACCGGAATACATAGTAGTAGAAATAAGCAGTTTCCAACTCTATTGGACTCCGTTTTTTAAGCCAAACGTCGCGGTTATTACCAATATTTACCCCAACCACCTAGACTGGCATCCAAGTATGGAGCATTATGTTGATTCGAAATTCAAAATAACGAAATTCCAAGATAACGAAGACCACTTTGTTTACAACCCAAAAGATATGGAAACATTCAAAAGATTAGCCCTTGTCCAAGCGAAGAGAGTTCCATTCACCGTTGATTTTAAATTCGAAGAGATACCGTTCCATATACGAACAAAACAAAATATGGAAAATATCGCCGCTGCAAAGACTGTATTGAAAGTACTTGGATTACCTTTCTCAATGAGCATGCTGGAAGATTTCACTCCGTTACCACACAGAATGGAATACTGCGGTACAATAAACGGCGCACATTATTATAACGACTCAAAAGCAACAAACGCAGCCGCTGTTGTTAAAGCGCTTGAGAACTTCGATAATAATTTGTATCTCATAATAGCAGGAAAAGGAAAGAACGAGGATTACACAAAGTTGGCTGACGAGATATCAAAAAAATGTAAATTCGTTGCCATCGTCGGACCGATTTCCGATGCAGTGGAACCCTATTTAAAAGAAAGGAATGTCAATTACAAAAGATTTTCAAACATCGAAGAAGCCGTTGTTGAAATAAGCAAAATAGCAAAAGAAGGAGATTACGTACTCCTTGGACCTGCAGGAGCAAGTTATGATGCATATAAAAACTTCGAGGAAAGAGGTAATCATTTCAAAGAGATAGTGAAAAAATTGATGCAAAGGTAATAAATTCAATTTTAAATCACAGTTGAATAAAAGGAGGCAAAGAAAGTGATTGGCTATGAAATATTTATAAGGTCGTTTGCTGATTCAAATGATGATGGGATAGGTGATTTCCGAGGTATCGCAAAGAAAGTAGATTACTTCAAAATGCTTAACATCGATTTAATTTGGCTAACACCGCACTTTAAATCTCCAAGTTATCATGGTTACGATATTATCGATTATTTCGACACAAATTCTTCTTTTGGCACTCTTGAAGATTTCAGGTACATGGTGGAAACACTCCATGAAAATGGTATAAGAGTTGTTATAGACTTACCACTAAACCATGTATCTGATAGACATCCTTGGTTCAAAGCAGCTATGGAAGGTGAAAAACCGTACGTCGATTACTTCCTCTGGGCACAGCCACATTTCAATCTTTTGGAAAAAAGGCACTGGGATGAAGAATTACTTTGGCACAATAGAAACGGTAAAGTGTATTACGGTGTCTTTGGTGGCTCCTCACCAGATTTGAATTACGAAAATCCTGAAGTAGTTGAAAAATCGTTAGAAATTGTCGAATTCTGGCTTAAACAAGGTGTTGATGGATTTAGATTCGACGCAGCAAAACACATTTACGATTACGACGTAAAAGAAGGGCGCTTTAGATACGACCATGATAAAAATGTTATATACTGGCAATTGGTAATGGATAAAGCAAGAAGTGTCAAAGGTGGGAATGTATTTGCGGTTACGGAAGTTTGGGACGATCCAGAGATAGTTGACAGATACGCAAAGACGATAGGATGCTCTTTTAATTTCTATTTTACGGAAGCGATACGTGAATCAATGCAACACGGTACAGTGTACAAAATCGTTGACTGCTTCCAAAGAACGCTCACTAAAAAACCTTACAAACCGAGTAATTTCACAGGCAACCACGATATGCACAGACTTGCGCAAATGCTTCCACAAGAAGAACAGAGAAAAGTATTCTTCGGCTTGTTAATGACCACACCAGGCGTACCGTTTATTTACTATGGAGACGAACTAGGGATGAAAGGTATGTACGACTCAACATTCACAGAAGATGTTATAGAACCGTTCCCTTGGTATGCCTCTTTATCTGGTGAAGGACAATCTTTCTGGAAAGCCGTAAGGTTCAACAGAGCATTTACAGGTGCTTCCGTTGAAGAACAACTAAGCAGAGAAAATAGTCTTTTAAAGGAAGTAATCAATTGGACGAAATTTAGAAAAGAAAACGAATGGCTTGAAAACGCTTGGATTGAGAATGTAACTCACAATACATTCACAATAGCTTACACGGTAACCGATGGAATAAACGGCATCAGAGTCTACGTGAACATCTCAGGTCATCATGAATCACATGAAGGTGTATCTTTAAAACCATACGAAGTAAAGATAATGTGATATGGTATAATAAGCAAAAATAAACAAATATCAAGTTGTAAAAGAGAAATTTAAGTGGTATAATTAAAAAAGTGAAACTTTTCACTCAATTTCTGTTTGTTTTGGTTATATTTTTAAAATTTTGCAGAAATTCGTTCATTACTCAAAAGATGGAGGTGTAAGCATGTACGTAGAAATTATCGATGTTAGGGCACGTGAGGTACTTGATTCCCGCGGAAATCCTACAGTTGAAGTTGAAGTTTTGCTTGAAGATGGAAGCTTTGGAAGGGCTATCGTTCCAAGTGGCGCATCAACTGGTAAATTTGAAGCACTTGAGCTTAGAGATGGGGATAAGAAAAGATACATGGGAAAAGGTGTGAGCAAAGCCGTCCAACACGTAAACGAAATTATCGCGCCAAGGATAGCAGGACTCAACGCCTTTGACCAAGTTTACATCGACAAAGTTCTTCTTGAGCTTGATGGTACGGAAAACAAGTCAAATCTTGGTGCAAACGCTATTTTAGGAGTTTCCATGGCAGTTGCAAGGGCGGCGGCAGAAAGCGCTGGACTTCCACTTTACAAATACTTAGGTGGCGCAAATGCAAAAGTGTTGCCCGTTCCATTCATGAATGTTATAAACGGTGGAGCACATGCAGATAACAGCCTTGATATCCAAGAATTCATGCTTGTCCCAGCAGGTGCACCATCGTTCAGGGAAGCGCTCAGATATGGTGCCGAAGTCTTCCACACATTGAAGAAAATATTGAAAGATGCAGGACACGTAACAGCCGTTGGTGACGAAGGTGGATTCGCGCCAAACCTTAAATCTAACGAAGAAGCAATTCAAATACTTATCGAAGCGATTAAAAAAGCTGGTTATGAGCCAGGAAAAGACATATTCATTGCCCTTGATTGTGCAGCGAGCGAGTTCTACAACGAAGAAACAGGGAAGTACAACATCGATGGCACAGAAAAAACAGGTGAAGAGTTGATTGAGTACTATTCAATGCTAATAGACAAATACTGGCCTGTTATAATCTCCATCGAAGACCCATTTGAGCAAGAAGATTGGGATACATACATCAAATTCACACAAAAAGTTGGCGGAAAAGTCCAAATCGTCGGAGACGACCTTTACGTGACAAACGTCAAAAGATTAGCTAAAGGTATCGAACTATTTGCAACAAATTCGATACTCATAAAGCTCAACCAAATTGGTTCTGTCACAGAAACATTGGATGCTATCGAAATGGCGAAGACAGCTGGGATGACAAACGTAATCAGCCATAGAAGTGGAGAAACAGAAGATACATTCATAGCTGACCTCGCGGTGGCAACAAATGCCGGAATGATAAAGACAGGTTCACTATCAAGAAGCGAAAGAATCGCAAAATACAATCAATTACTCAGAATTGAGGAAGAACTCGGCGATTCTGCCATTTACAAAGGATTAAGCGCGTTTTACAGCATAAAAAGATAAATACAAATAAAATAAAAAAACAAAACGGGAAGGTTGAAAATAACCTTCCCGTTTTTTTATTTATAAAACCAAAATAAAAACGGAGAGGCTTTAAAGCCCCTCCGTTTTTTGTTTAAATGCTAAATATTAGAATTCTGCGGAGTATTCGACTGCAACTTTCCATGTTGGATCTGAGGAAATTGTTGTAGCCCATTTATCGAGTGTTCCGTATAATGCTTCAAGTGTTACTGTATCCGAAAATGCGTAATTAGCAATTACGTTGTAACCCCATTTATCACCAGGTTCCATTCTGTATTTTGCAGTAAGTGTAAGGTCTTTAACAACATTTGCGTTTGCTATGAAACGAATGTACTGATAATTATCAAATTCTTGTATATTTAGCCAGTTTGCTTCTGCTGTAACACCAAATTGTTCTGTTTTTAAGTTACCTTGCAAATAGAGATTAAATACTTGGCTTGAAACATCATATGTTGGTGTAACTTGTGCTTTTACTGTTACAGGTGCGAATGTTTGTTCGTATGTTACACCAAGCTTTACGTATTTTTGATCTTTAACAAAACGATCTACTGATTTGTAATCAAGTTTACTAACATTTTCTGCAAATCTCACTTCTGGGTCAAGTGTTAAGAATGCAACTGGTTTGTATGTAGCTGAAAGTTTGAAATCGTATGCCATTTCCATTTCTGATGTACCTTGAACCATACCTGCGAATGCTTGTACAGATGGCTTTACTACACCAAGGTCAACAGAACCATTTGCTGCTACACCATATTCGTATTTATCTGTATCACCTGTGTTATATATACCACCAACGACTGTCCAACCTGCAACTGCGTATTTTGCAAGCAACATATCGCTGAACCATGCGTTTTCCCCTTCATCTTTTTTGTCGAAATAATAAACTTCTAAGTCTTTAACTACTGGGAATGTAAGCTTGAGATAACTTGCAAAGTCAACCATAGCATTTACAGGTTTACCATTTGTATTCTTACCCGCGAAGTAGTGGCTTACGAACACCATATCTGTTGAATAAAGTGCTCCAAAGTATGGTGTTTGGAATGATATTGAAGCCAATTTTGCAGTTGTTTCATCTGGATTACAATAGAATGATAATCCAAAGCTTGAGTCAGTTCCAGTTGGAAGTGTTATTGAAAAGTAAGTTTCACCGTAAAGGTCTATTCCTGTGTCTTTTTCTGCTGTCAAGCTAAAATAGGCGTAACCACTGTAACTTACTGTACCAAGTGTGAATGCCGCAAAAGCGTTGACTAACATCAAAACTGCCGCTAATACCACTAAAAACTTTTTCATAATACTTCTCCCTCCTCCTGTGAGTTTAGGTAAAAAATAATATAGTTAAAATGTTAAGCTTTCTTTATTTTTTAACTTTCTCTTTATCATCCCCCCTTTGCAGAAATAATAAAATTTCATATCGATAAAACTACCAAACTTAAATAAATTAGAACCATCCAAAAGCTTTTCCTAACGCTATTATGCCTATTAAAAGCCCACTGACACCGGTAACTACACCCCAAGTTGCTATCGTTTTTGCTTGTTCGAGTTCTTCCTTTGTTGCTTTCTTCGCGAGCTCTTTGTTAATTTCTTCAACATCAGATTTATCTGCTTTTACTTCTTCAACCACCTGGCTTAAGCTTGCAACTTGATTTTCTAAAAGGCCTAATCTCTCATCAAGAACAGATATCTTTTCGTTAGTTTCGCTATTAAAGTTTACCACAAGTTCATTTAGCTTGTCAAGTTGGGTACTCAAACCGGCTATTTCTTCCTGTTGTCCAAGGATAGCACTTGACAACATGTCTTGAAGGTTGTTAATCGCTTCATAAACTTTAGCGAATTCCTCATCATTTGCTTGTGCGTGTTCGTCAAGTTGTCCAAGGATAGCACTTGACAACATGTCTTGAAGGTTGTTAATCGCTTCATAAACTTTAGCGAATTCCTCATCATTTGCTTGTGCGTGTTCGTCAATTTGATTTTGTAAATTTTCAGCAATTACATCTGTGTAAGTTTTCAGTGCTTCTTGAGCGTTTGCCAAGTCTTCTGAAAGTCCGTAAATCGCGTCTCTTAATACTGGTAATCCTGTTTCAAGTGTATTTTCTATATTGAGAACTCTTGTCTCAAGTTCATCTGTTTTCTCTGTTAAATCTGATATTGAGTTGGAAAGTTCATCATCTTTTGCCGATGTTTTCTTATCTAAATCTTCAATTGCCTTTCTCAAAAGATAATCAACATCACCAAGTTGAGCCGCAAGACCATTGAGGATGTCACTTATGCTTGCTATATCTTCTTTCAATTCTACGAGATTAATTTCTTGTTGATTGCCTTCTTCGTCTGTATAAACGAATTTATCTCCAAGCTGTGTAACAAGGTCGTAAAGTTTTATAATATCTTGATCGTGAAGTTCGAGTGTAAGTTTCATATCTTGAATGGTATTTTCCAAATTTTCAATGTTCCCTTTGTTTTCGTTCAATTGTGTTTTCAAAGAAGAAAGTGATTGCTCAACATAGTCAAGTGTGCGGGAAATAAACAAAGCGATTTGATATCTTGTTACTGCTTCGTCACCACGGTATGTTCCATCTGGGAAACCTGTAACTATACCTATCTGCTCAAGCCTTTCAACGTAATTCTCAGCCCAGTGGCCTTTTGGAATATCTCTGAAAGCTGCCATAGCTGTGACAATGAAACTCAAAATGCTAATAACTGTTAAAAATTTTTTCATAAATAACTACCCCCTTTTTAGTTTTTAGAATATAAAATACTTACAAAAAAATTATAACACATTTAGTACGTAAAGCAAAATACAATTTGATAATTTTCCAAAGATATTTTAAAACATTAAATTGCTAAAAGCTTTATAAATTGTCTTTTTCCAACTCTTAGTATGTGTTCTTTGCTTATTTCAACATTTGCTTTAAAATTGTCAATTCTGTTGTTGTCGAAGTACACTCCACCTTGAGTTATGAGTCTTTTTATTTCACTCCTCGAACCAATTTTCAATGTTTCAAGAAGGTCAACGATGTTGTAAACACCTGCTTGAATTTTCACTTCTGGCATTTCTTCGGGAATCTCTTTACGTTGGAAAACTGTTATAAAATATTCCTCAGCATCTTTTGCTTTCTCTTCGCCGTGGAATTGTCTAACAATTTCTTTTGCAAGCCACATTTTGTAATCTCTTGGGTTTACAGCTTTTTCGTTTATTTCTTTCTCCATTTTTCTCAACACTTCATCATCAACGTCTGTAAGTAATTTTGCGTATTTTACTATTAATTCGTCAGGTATAGACATTACTTTTCCGTACATATCTCTTGGCTCATCTGTAAAGCCTATGTAGTTGTTGTAACTTTTGCTCATCTTCAATTTTCCATCTGTTCCTTCGATTATAGGCATTGTCATGACTATCTGCGGTCTTAATCCATATTCTTCCTGTATTTTTCTACCAACCATAAGATTGAAGAGTTGGTCAGTTCCACCAAGTTCTACATCTGCTTGAATAGCAACTGAATCGTACGCTTGAGCTAACGGATACAAAAACTCTGCGACACTTATTGGTGTACCTTCCGCGTACCTTTTTGCAAAATCTTCCCTTTCGAGCATTCTGGCAACTGTGTATTTTCCTGCAAGTTTTACAACATCCGCAAATGTCATCGCACCAAGCCATTCGTTATTGTATCTTATTATTGTTTTTTCTTTGTCAAGAATCATAAAGGCTTGTTCAGCATAGCTTTTTGCGTTTTCAACAACTTCTTCCCTTGAGAGCATCGGTCTAGTTGTGTTTCTACCAGATGGATCACCTATCATTGCTGTAAAATCACCGATGATAAGGATAACCTGATGCCCAAGGTCTTGAAATTGTTTGAGTTTTTTCAAAACAACAGCATGCCCTAAATGTAAATCCGGTCTTGATGGATCTACACCCAACTTAACTCTTAAAGGTTTACCTTCTTTCAATCTTTCTAATAATTCTTCTTCGGAAACTAAATCAACACAGTTTTTCTTCAATATCTTAAGTTGTTCTTCAGGACTAAGGTGCATTCATGACCCTCCAAATGTTTTAACTTCGTAATAGGGTGATAATAAAAATATTATCTTGATAAAACCCATGATGTTAAGAAGCACATAACAAAGAACGCAACTGCGAGAGCGACTGTTATTTTACCAGATGTATCTAACCCCTTTTTTCTTCCAAACATGGTATAAGCTGCTCCACTACCAAATGCACCACCAAGTTCTGCGAACTTACTCATTTCTTGCAATACCATCCAAATGAGTCCCGCTGCGATAATCGTGTGTACAACAATTAATACAACTCCCAACATCTCGCTACACCTCCGATTTGTACTTCAATCATATAATAATCAAAAGTTATTATACCATATGTTTTTGAATTTATGCAATAAGTTTTCATTAATTCAAAGATTGTATTTCTAGCTTTCAAACTAAAACAGCATAGTTTGGTCAGTTTCTGGAAGTCCATCTAATACTCCTATTCTTTTTAATACCTCGACTTGTGCTTTTGTAACACGTGCACGATTCATTAAATCTTCAATAGATGTGTACGGTTTTTCTGCGCGTTTTTCTACAATAGAGTTTGCAACGTTTTCGCCTATTCCGTGTATTTTGTTGAACGGTATGAGTAAATCTTTGCCGTCTATTATAAATCTTTTCGCGTCGCTACGTTTCAAGTCAGGTTTCTTAAATCCATACCCACGCAATAGCATTTCAAGTGCTGCTTGTAAGACTTTTTCTTCATTTTTTTCTTTAACGTCCTTCTTCATACTAGCTGCCAATTCGACGAGTCTTTTCTTTATAGCCTCCTTGCCTTTTAAAATGAGCTCTGCATCGAATTCATCACCTTTAGTTGAAAAATACGCCGCATAAAATGCCAATGGGTAGTGAACTTTAAAGTACGCAATTCTAAACGCCATACTTACATAAGCAACTGCGTGTGCTTTTGGGAAAAGATACTTTATCTTTTGGCACGACTCAATGAACCAATCCGGTACATTGTGTTCTTTCATTATATTTATTTCTTCTTCTTTCAATCCTTTCCCCTTTCTAACATTTTCCATTATCTTAAATGCATTTGAATGCGGTACCCCTTTGTGAATAAGATAAATCATTATATCATCACGACAGGATATGACATCAGACAGTGTCGCTATTTTTTTGTTGATAAGTGTCTGCGCATTACCAAGCCAAACATCTGTTCCGTGAGAAAGTCCTGATATTCTAACAAGTTCAGCGAATGTCTTTGGCCTTGTTTCTCTGAGCATGCCCATAACAAAATCTGTGCCAAATTCCGGAATGCCTATAGTTCCTACGTCTGTTCCAAGTTCTTCTGGATCAACTCCCAAAGCTTTTGTCGATGAGAATATGCTTATAGTCTTTTTATCATCCATAGGTATTGTCATGGGGTCTATTCCGCTGTATTCGTAAAGTAAACGAATCATCGTAGGGTCATCGTGACCAAGCGCGTCCAATTTTATTAAATCATCATGAATAAATTCGTAAGCAAAGTGCGTGGTATATACTCCTGATTTTTTGTCGTTCGCCGGATGTTGGAATGGCGTAAAGTCATATATTTCGTACTCATTTGGAACTATCATCAATCCACCGGGGTGTTGTCCTGTTGTTCTCTTTACACCCGTTACATACATTGCAAGTCGTTCTTGTTCTGCAGGATTTAACGGATTAACTATATTTCCATTTTTGTCTTCCATATAGGCTTTAACGTAACCTATAGCGCTCCTATCAGCTATGGTACTTATTGTTCCAGCGCGGAAAACTTTTGATTTTCCAAATAATTCTTCTATAAACTTATGCGCTCTTTCTTGATATTCGCCAGAGAAATTTAAGTCTATATCAGGCACTTTGTCTCCTTCAAATCCCATGAAAACTTCAAATGGTATGTCTTGCCCAACTTTTTCAAGTTTTGCGCCACATTTTGGACAAAGTTTGTCTGGCAAATCGTAACCTGAGCCAAACTCTTCGTGTAATTCAAAATATTTACAATCTGGGCATCTGTAGTGCGCCGGTAAAGGATTTACTTCCGTTATTCCAACAAGGTGTGCAACCAATGAAGAACCAACGGACCCTCGAGAACCAACAACATAACCGTCTTCACCAGCTTTTTTGACTATGAGATGAGCTATCATATACAAAACGGCATATCCATGTCCAATTATGCTGTTAAGTTCTTTTTCAATTCTCTTCTCAACGATTTCCGGAAGCGGGTTCCCATATAGTTGATAAGCTTTTTCGTAAGTCATTGTTCGAAGTTTTTCCTCTGCGCCTTCTATCTTTGGTGGATGAAGTTTCTTTTCAAGTGGTTGAATTGTATCTATCATATTTGCAATCTTCTTTGGATTATCGACAACAACTTCTTTAGCAATTTGTTCATCTTCAAAAATTTCTAAAGCGGCATCTATCATTTCCTGCGTTGTTCTAAGATAATAGTTTGCCTCTTCATCTTCTATATTACTCTGAGGTGCAAGCAATACTTTACGTGCCTTTATATCCTCCGGATCGATAAAATGAGCGTTTGAAACCATTACAACAGGCATGTTTAATTCTTTACCAACCTGATAAAGTAATTTATAAGCTTCTTTAGCTTCCTCTCTGGTAAATTCTTCGGAATTTATAGTATCAAGAGGCATTATTTCGATGTAATCGTAAAATTTAAGTGCTTCTGTCAACGCTCCTGTGTCTTTTTGGAGGGCAAGCTCAAATATCTCTGAGTTTGCGCACCCAGTACCTATAAGCAATCCTTCTCTGTGTTTTTCAAGCTCAGATTTCAACACTTGAGGGACCACAAAAAATGTCTCTGTATGAGCTTTTGAGATTAACTTATACAAATTCTTAAGCCCTGTTTTGTTTTGGACAAGAACGGTCACATGCTGAGGATGTTTTACAAGTGGATTTATATTTTCAACTAATTTGTTCAATTTTTCAAATGTTGTTATCGATTTTTTCTTAGCCAATTCTATTAATTTCCAAAAAACATTTACGGTTACCCTGGCATCGTCTAACGCCCTGTGATGTTGGAAAGCACCTAACCCAAAATGGTCAACAAGTTTATCAAGAGAGAATGATTTAATTTTATTCCTAAGTAATGCTTGCGAGAGTCTGAGAGTATCTATATACGGCGGGTTAAATTCAATTCCACTTTTTGAAAGGATATTCTTTAAAAACGTCATGTCGAAATCAGCGTTATGAGCAACTAATATGCTGTCTTTTATAAATTCTAATAGTTTTGGTAAGACTTGTGTTATATCAGGAGCATCTTTTAGCATATCTTCTGTAATACCTGTTATATTAAGACTTTTCTTATTTAATTTATTTGGTTTAACAAATGTGTGGTATTCATCTATAACTTTTCCATCTCTTGTTTTGACTGCACCAATCTCCATTATTTCGTCAGAACGAGGGTTTAAGCCTGTTGTCTCCAAATCAAGTACAACATAAGTATAATCGTCAACGTTGCCTTCTATTTCGTTCATCATTATCCTTTTTGGGTCATTAGCTAAGTAAAGTTCAGAGCCAAATATTGGTTTTAAACCCGCTGATTTTGCAATATCAAAAAACTCTGGGATGGCTTGGACATTACCGTGGTCGGTAACTGCAATAGCTTCCCATCCCCATTTTTTTGCTGTGCTCACGTACTCTGAGATGTCCATTACACTATCAAGATCGCTCATTTTTGTATGTGCGTGGAGTTCTACTCTTTTCTCTATAGCGTTGTCAACCCTATCTAAAGATGGAATTTCTGTAATATTCTCCACTTTTAAAAATGGGGAATTGTTCTTGTCTACAAGAACTTTACCTGTGAATATATACCAACTTCCTACATTAACTTTTTCTTCTACTGCCAATTTTCTGGAATCGAAAACTTTTAAAATGGTCGAATCTTTCTTGTCTGTTATATATATTGTTGATAAATCATCGTTTATTTTCTCGAATTTAAACACTTTACCATAAACTTTTATCTGCCTCTTAGAATTTAGTAATAGAACCAATGTAGATGGAGAGTATATTGAGCTTAAAACTTTTTTTAGTTCGTTTTCATCATTTTTTTCGATTTTATTGTTCTCCTCGACATCGCCTTTTATACTATTAAATTCAGAATTTCTTTGTTCTACGTTCTGAACAATCTCTGTATTTTGAGTCAACTGTTCTGAATGTTGTATACTTTCCTGCACAGTCTCAATAATATATTCTTGAAAAGGTAATGTGCTTTTTACCTTTTTTATTCTGTTCATGACATGAGATTTTGCGAACTCACCAATTGTGTATATTTTTAAGCTTTTACCAACGATTTCTATCCTCTCTATATATTTTCCAGAGCCATTCAACTGTTTGTAAACAAATTCTTCTATATTTTGACTTGATTCATTAATCGTGTTTTCAAAAGTAATATCTATGTGCACTCCTATGAACTCACTAAGAGCATTTTTAAAGTATTCAGAATCTCCTGAAAAATTTTCTATAACAAAAGTAACAGCTTCTCTTTTTTTATCGTAAATAACCTTTTTTAAAATACCACTGGCATTTATTCCAAGCTTTTGAGCTATATTTTCTATTGGACGCTGGACATCAAAGACGTGGATCATCATTACACCTCCATAACAATGACAACACAAATGACAACACATATAATTACTATCGATTTGATCCTATTTATCAACTTATTTTGTGTTTTTCTTTTGCGAAGAATAATCAGAACCACTCACCGCCGCGCACCAAGCGATAGCAAGCGCGTCAGCCGCGTCATCTGGTTTTGGTATTTCATCGAGTTTAAGAAGGATTTTCATAACTTTCTGTATTTGCGTTTTCTCCGCTCTTCCATAGCCTGTTACTGTAAGTTTAACCTGGTGTGGTGTGAATTCAACAAATGGGATATTGGAATGTTTAATCGCAAGAAGGATAACCCCACGAGCCTCACCAACATAGATAGCCGTTTTAACATTCTTATAAAAGTAAAGACTTTCAACAGCCACAAGCTCAGGATTGTATTTTTCTATAATCTCATTTACTTGACTGTATATGTAATCAAGTCTATCTTCAAAATGTTCACCTTTTTCTGTTGTTATTGCCCCATGACCAACATAAGTTATTTTGTTACCTAATTTTTCAACGACGCCGTAACCAACAATACCATAACCTGGATCTATACCAAGAATGCGCATAATGCACCCCGCTGATTTTGATAATTGTACTCTATTTTTCTTTTTTCGTCGGTTACAATTTCGAATGTTAACATTGTTAACTTAAAAAATAAACATCGCATCACCAAATGAGAAAAATCTATACCTTTCCTGCACAGCTATCCTATACGCTCTCATCGTTAAATCATAACCAGCGAATGCACTAACAAGCATTATTAATGAAGATTTCGGCAAGTGAAAATTAGTTATTAACGCGTCCACAATTTTAAATTCAAATGGAGGGTATATGAATATATCGGTTTTTCCAGAGTAAGAATTACTCTTTGGAAGTCTAGCTATTGTTTCAAGTGTTCTGACAGTAGTTGTTCCAACAGCTATAACTCTTTTACCAGAGGCTTTAACTTCATTAATAGCACTTATGGTTTCTCCAGAAACAATGTAATACTCCTCATGCATTTTATGTTGTCTTATGTCTCCAACTTTAACAGGCCTAAAAGTCCCAATTCCAACGTGTAAGACAACTTCCGCTGTTTTAACACCTTTGTTTTTTAGCTCGTTAAGTAGCTCTGTTGTAAAATGTAACCCCGCCGTTGGTGCTGCTACGCTTCCTTCATGTTTTGCATAAACAGTTTGATACCTATCTATATTAACGTTATGATTTTTTATATAGTGTGGCAATGGAACGCTTCCAAAAGAGAATATCTTTTCATCTTCTTTTTCCGAAAATTCGATAACTCTTGTACCTTCTTCTGCTCTTGAAAGGCATTTACCATACATTTTCATATTTGTATTTTCAAAAATTATTTCCGTCCCTTCTTTTACAACTTTACCGGGTTTAACAAGGCACTTCCAAATGCCTAATCCTAACTTCTCAAGTAGAAGAATTTCGATATTAGCGCCGGTTGTCTTTTTACCGAACAATCTTGCAGGAATGACTTTAGTCGTATTAAAAACCAATAAATCTCCTTCATGAATATATTCTTTTATATCTCTAAATATCCTATGATGTATTTCCCCCGTTGTTTTGTCCAGAACCATCAATCTTGAGCTATCCCTTGGTTCAGCAGGCGATTGTGCGATTAACTCTTCTGGAAGGTAATAATCATATGCTTCAAGGTTGTAAAGTTGAGAATTATTGTTGACATTGTCCATGATAAACTCACCTCTTGCATAAATTATCTAAAAATAACGGGCGGTTACCCGCCCATTATGTTAATAAATTTTATTCTTACTTTCTTAATGAGAGTTTTTCGAGAAGTTGTTTGTAAAGTTCTGGATCCTTTTTCATCAAGTACTTCAACATTTTTCTTCTTCTTCCAACCATTTTCATAAGTCCACGTCTTGAGTGGAAATCTTTTGGATGGTTCTTAAGGTGTTCTGTAAGATGTCTGATGCGTGCTGTCAAAAGGGCAATCTGGACAGCTGTGCTGCCTGTGTCAGTGTCATGAATTTGAAATTCCTTGATGATGTCCTCTTTGTTCATCCTTTTACACCTCCATAGAATTTGTCCACTTGCCAAGTAGGGGAATCTCACCCACAACTGAGCAAGGGCAGAAATTATAATATACCAAGAAATTCAATTTGTCAAGATAATATTGGTTTTAAAGTATTTCGGAGGCTATAAAAATTCGAATAAGAAAGTTAACTTAGTAAATTACTTTGAAAAAACTAAAAAAATGTTTGCAAAACCGTTATTAAAAGTGATATAATATTTTTTGGGATAATTTATGTATTTTGTTAATTGTAAAGAATGTTATATAATTCATATGTGCGAGTTTTTCTACCCTTTAATCACACTTTAAAAAAGGAGGGAACATTATGAGAAAGTTGGGGATTCTTCTTGCGGTCGTTCTTTTCGGTTTAATGGTTTTTGCACAGTCCAACACCGTTGGCACAAAAGCAGATTTGGAAAAGGTAAGTTTATTAGAGGCATCTGTCACGGAGCTTTACGATTCGATCGATGGATTAAATGAAATTCTCACAGGTCTTGCTGCACAAATTGGCGACACAGACTATTTGCTCAGAAAGCAGATTGAAAATACCCAAAAAGATTTTAACTCTAAATTAGAAGAATACGCTAAAAATCAGCAAGCATACGACGAAAGAATTTCAGCTGTTGAAACAGATATTTTGAATATAAAAAATACTATTGATACAGGTTTACCAGCTCTTAGAGACATGTTATACGAACTTTCAGACAATTTGGCTGCACTGGAAGAAAGACTTACATCATATATTGAAGTATCAATAAATTCTCTAAAAGAAGAAATGGTTAAAGAAGGAATAACCACTGAGGCACCAAATAATGACTTTGAAACAGCTTTAGAAGATATAAAGGTTACCCTTGACATCCACGACAACGACATATTAAAGATTTACGAAACACTTGGCACACTGTCCGACCAAATCGCAGCACTTGAAGAAAAAATTATCGATCCAGAAGCAATAGAAACACTAACACTCAAAGTTGACATGCATGATCAAGATATTGTAAATATTTACGACAATCTCTCACAAAAAGCAGACAGAGAACAAATAGACGAACTTGAAAATGTTTTAGACACTGTATTTAACAGAATTGAATTACTTGAAGAATATGCAAATATGATTTATGATACATTAAGTATAAAAGCAGATAATGAACGTGTGGAACAAATTGAAACCGCACTTGAAAATTGTGCAACAAGAGAGGAAGTAAAGAAAATGCTTAGTGATTCCGAAAAGAAATTCG
>NZ_LNGG01000006.1:154172-236650 GCF_011057735.1 Fervidobacterium sp. 2310opik-2
CGAAAAGAAATTCGATGAAAAATTGAACAATGTAAATACAATAGCATGGTTTGGCATTATTTTGGGAGTAGTTGCAGTTGTGTTTTCGATTGCAAAATAATTTGAAAATTTGAAAAATAGTTTAGTGTTTATACAAACTATACAAAAAAGCGGGAGCATTCGCTCCCGCTTTTTATTTACTTTGGAAAAAATTAGAATTGCATTCTCATTATCTCTCTATAAGCATCAACTATCCTATTTCTAACTTCAACGGTAAGTCTCAAAGATATCGAAGCTTTTTCTGCTTCTACAACTAGTTCGTGAATATTGCTTATCTTCCCCTTGGCAAAATCATCACTCATCTGCTCAACATTTTTCTGTTGTTCATTGACAGATTGTAACGCATCGGAGAGAATTTTACTAAATTCACTATTGCCTGACTTAGATTGAGTGTTGGAAATATTTTGAATTTGGTTGTTAACCCCATTTATTCTTTCTATCATTTAGCATCACCTCCCGATTTGAAGGGCTGCGTTTATCATAGCTTTTGTTGTGTTAATTGCTGTCGCATTCGCTTCGTATGCTCTTTGTGCGTTAATCATATCAACCATTTCACGGACAATGTTGACGTTCGGTAATTTTACATAACCATTTTCATCTGCATCTGGATGAGTTGGGTCATACACTATCCTGAACTCAGAAGGGTCTTCGTATATACTTTTCACCATAACTCCACCATTTTCTTGATTACCCTTTATATTTCTTAAAACCTCTTGAAAAATAGGCACTTTTCTCCTATATGGTCCACCGTTTTCCGTTCTTGTTGTCTCAGAATTCGCTATATTTGTAGAAATTACCTCTATTCTAAACCTCTGGGCTGACAAACCTGTGGCAGATATGTTCATTATGTTGAATTCACTTTGCATAGCAAATGCACCTCATTTCTCTATATTTATAATTTCTCAATCTACGCTAATATTTTTCTCCATTATTATCTTGTATTCCTTAAGACAGTGTTGTACCTATCTATATTTGCACTCATAAGCCTTGAAAGAACTTGGTATCTAAGCGCATCTTTAACCATCTCTGTCATTTCCATATCGATATCAACGTTGTTTTTGTCGTTTGTCAAAGTTGTATTTTTTACCGTAACTTGTTTTGCTGTTATAGTTTTTATTGATGATGGAAGGTGTTTTTCACTTGTTCTTGCAATTTGTAATTTCATCTTCGATTCTTGAAGATATTCTTCAAATGCTATGTATTTTCTTTTGTACCCAGGCGTTTCCGCATTAGCAATATTCTGGGCATGTATTTCTTGTCTTTTCATTTGAACGTCAAGAGCCGTCTTGAGTGTATCAAAATTGGAATTGAAGATTGAATTACCCATAACTTTTTCCTCCTAAATAATAGAAAAGTGTTTAAAGCCAGAATATGGTATAATGGTATAGTAGTATAATTAATTTTAACCTTTTTCTATTTAGATATTCTACCATAAAATGTATAATTCCTACAAGCCATTTTTATTTTTTATTTTTTGAACTTATCAACGTTTAGATTGTCTAAAAGTATATAATAGAAAAAATTGGGAGGTGGTAGTAGTATGAAAGGTATTAAAAAAATTAAGATATTATGGGTTCTAATACTCATTCTAACACTTTCACTCATTTTTTCTTGTGGGTTAAGAATTCCGCAAAAAGCGCCTGAAAAGGTGAATGTTAAATACACAAAGTATTTGGAATTCCCTATAACAACCTCCAACTTAAGAATCAAAGATTTTATATCTCCACTTGAAAACAACATCTCTGGTTCTTTGACACTTGAAAAAACGGATCCGCTTGAGTTAAGCTTGGCAACACAAGTAGAGTATTCACCAAAAACGTTATTGAAAGATTTAGAAAATAAGCTTAAAGATGAACTTGCAAAATTATCTGAGAATTTCAACATAACAATCGACACTTCAAGTTTCGCAAATATGCTCTCTGGAACAATCCCATTGCCGACGTTATCCCAAAGTGAATTAGAAATACCCCAATCAGCTACGGAAATTTATATCAATAGTATAACATTTTTAGACGATGAAAATATTCCTGTATCAAGTGGTACAAACTCGTTTGAAATTCCTGTAAGCACACTCGAAAGCCTTTTTAATTTCACCGAAGCGAATTTAAAAAATGTAAGAATTTACGTAAAAATTTCCAACGTAACAGTATCTAATATCTCAATGGTATTAGATGGTAGAACCGTTAATCTCAGCAACAATCAAGAAGTAACGGTATCTAACTTGTTAGTCAAAAAATCTTCAAGTCTACAACTCAGGTTCAACTCAAGCGCAAGCGGTATGGCGCAAGTAACTTTCAAATTTGTAGATCCATTGGTAAACTATGCGAAAGATTTCGATACAAGCAAGCTTAATTCAAAAAAAATAGAGATAAACATAAACGAAACAGTCTTCACATTCCCACAAGATTACCAACAAGATTACCAAATTAAACTCTCCGGAACCATTAATGAGGAGATAGTCGCCAATATAAGTGGAACGATATCTCAAAATATCAAATTGAAATCCGGAGGAACAGAAATCGGAAGTGGCAATGGAACCGGAAAAACAGCATCGATAAACCTTCCTGGCACAAACTATTTCAAATTGAGCGATGGAATAAACATTGAAGGAACTATAACACTTACGGGAATAGTAAACTTTGATTTTAGAACACAAAATCCAAAAATAAAAGTCACACCATCGGTCAACGTTACGGCTGTGAAGGACTTCCCATTGAAGCTAACTATAACAATACCAAATGTAAATTCTATCGAATTTAGCGCTGGAACAGTTAGTTTATCATTTAATGGTTTGACACCAACAAATGTTTCAGGAACATTTGGGGGTAAACAAGTTTCATTATCTGATGATTCTAAAATATTAGTAAATCTTCAAGATGTAGACATACCAGCAGATGTCAACATTTTAATAACTGGCACCGTAACTGGAAGTACTGTAAGTTACAGCTCAACTATTTCCAATGATACTTTTATTCGCTCAGCGTCAATTAACCCACCAAACGCGCTGAATCCAATTGAAATTACTCAAGACATTCCAGATTTCGTAAAAGACCTTGCAAATAGCGCTTTAATTAATCTAATCGTTAACTTAAATTACAACGTTTCAAATATAACATCACAAGTCAAAATGAATATTGAATCGAATTTCCTTACGGAAGGTGAAGGCGAACACACACTCAGTGGTAGTGGAACCATATCCCTTAAGGCTTTAAATAAAAATATCGATTTTACTACATTCAATCAATTCTACTTGAAAATAACACCTACATTATCAACACCTATAACCGTTACAAACGTTCCATTAAAAGACGGTATAAGTCTTTCAATTACACCTGAAATAAAACAATTTGAGATATCTAAAATAAATCTAAAAAGCACTACATTTACACAGACTTTTAATAATTTATATGATTTTTCCAACCTATTCACAGGTGATTTTGCGTTCTTAAAGGATTTTGATATTACACCAAACGCTACTGTATCATTTAATGTTATTAATTCCACAATAAATCCTCAAGTAACAATAACAATATCAGAAAATCCTGTGCATTTAACAAAAGGTGAGCAAAAAAATATAAGCTATATTTTAAAGAACATTATAAAAAATGAGCAAATTTTAAGTTTGAGTGTTAAAATGAACACAGGAGGCGGTGAATTGAGTAATGACAGCGAAATAGTGTTTTCATTAGATATGGATATTCCTTTAAAGATAACCGCAACAAAAGATGTCAAAATTAAGAGCGAAAATGTTAATTTGTCAGAACTTGGCAGATTAAAAGATATAATAAAATCTGTTAAATTAAAGTTTGGTAGCTTCAATAATACTACTGGAATTGTAGGGAAACTATATTTAGGTAAAGATCAAAACAATGAACCAATAGTATCCGTAGAACTTAAACCGGGTGATAACAGAGATACAGTTATAGATATTCCAAAAGAAAAGTTGCAAGCACTAGCTACATCTTCCACACCTTGGGAGATAATAGTTCCAGAAGGTAAAACTGTATCTTTGAATTACAATGGAGTTTTGAGCATAGCGCCATACCTGGCAGTTGAACTTGAAGTTGCAACCAGCGTTAGTTTGAAGTCAAATTAAGTGAGGTGATAAGATATGAAAAATAAAATTTTGACAATCACGGTTCTCTCTTTAATATCTGTTTTGTCTTTTTCAATGATTATTCAACCATTCAGCTCTTACGGAAATGTCGTACTTGTAAAAGAAGATATGACTGCTTTACTTAAAGTTGGAGCATTTGCTGATATTGAACTATCTCAAAATTTTTTGACAATGGATAATTTAAATGCTTTATTGAACGAAGAGGAATTAATAATCAACACTGAAACAATGAAATCAGCTATAAATAATGGTTTAAAAGCGTTTTTTAACGCAAACGCTGGTACTTACGCTCATTTAAATTTGTTTGGTTTTAGGTTTGTTCCATACTTAAGAATAGATGGTAATTTAAGTTTATCAATTCCAAAAACTGTTTCAAATATTCTATTCGGTGAAACGAACATAGGTGAAACAAATGAGTCAACTGTAACAAATTTCCTTAAGACAAATATTACTATGAACCTTGGAAGTTCAATAGTTTTCGAAAAATTCTACGTCGGTGTAAATCTTTATTCACCAATAGCTTTTTCTGACCAAAATTCTACATACGCTTATGCATATTACACCTCTTCAGCATCACCGTCTTACGCCGAACTAAATATCCAAGCTCAAGCACGTATTTTGAGCAGTTATAATCTTAATAATATTGAAAATGAGATATTCAATTTCCAGAATTCGGGTATATCTTTGGAACTCGGCTTTGGAACTGATAATTTTGGAATTGCAGTCAGAAATATAACAATATCACCCGCAAAAGCAACATATGTTATAGCTATTAGATCCGATGGAAAAGTAAATTACACAGCAGAAGGTACAAATTTGACACTCGATGCAACTTACAACATTTATAATTCTCCATTATCTTATTTGACCGAACCTGTCAATGTTATACCACCAATACAAATAACCGGCTATTTCAAAGGGCAAAACCCATTAATGTGGGGTGTTGCAGGTAGTTATTGGCTTGATGGGAATTGGATGGCAAAAGGTTATGCTGGTTTCAACCTTGGACTTTTAAAGCTATACTACATGCTTGGAATGAATCCAGCAGGATATGCCCACACGATTGGTTTTGGTTTTAATTTGTTCTTTGCAAATGCCGATTTGAAACTAACAGCAACAACTGACCAATTTATCCCTATTGGTCAAACTACGCCGGGAATTGGTATCGCATTCACTTTTTCAGGTGGACTGTAATCTTTGTTTCTAACTTCTTGTTTTAAATAATTCCATAGAAGGCATCCTGCTTAAAAGCAGGATGCCTTTTTTTAGTGATATAATAGAAAAAACAGGAGGTGGTATTTTGTCGGTTATTAAAAAACTCCCTCAGGAAGTTGTTTCAAAAATCGCCGCTGGAGAGGTTGTTATTAATCCAGCTTCCGTTGTAAAGGAACTTGTTGAAAATAGTTTAGATGCGAACGCAACAAGCATAGAAGTACAAATTAGAAATGGTGGAAAGTCATATATAAAGGTTTCAGACAACGGTATAGGTATGTCAAAAGATGATATGCTCATCGCAATCGATAGATTTACAACAAGTAAGATAGCCGCTTTAGAAGATATATATAATATATATTCTTACGGTTTTCGTGGCGAAGCACTCTCCTCAATTGCCGAAGTATCACGCTTGATTATCATATCTTCGGATGGAGATATCGCACACAGGTTGGAGGTAATCGGCGGAAAAATTATAAAAATTACGGAAACTCACAGAGAAAGAGGTACAACTGTTGAGGTTTACGACTTGTTTTTCAATATCCCAGCGAGGAGAAAATTTCTCTCTTCAGAAAAAGTGGAAACTCGGATGGTAACCGAAATTATTGAGAAATTTATGTTGGTACAACCAAGTGTAAGTTTTGTTTTTAAGATAGAAGATGAAATAGTTTACAATGCGTCAAAAGGAAGCTTGGAAGATAGATTTTCTCTTATATTTCCGGAGGTAAAAGAATTCAGCTTAATTGAACCTTTTCAAAGTGAGATAATGCAGATTTCGGGTATAATTTCCTCTCCACAGTATACAAGAAGAAACCGTTCTGGACAGATTTTTTTTGTCAACAAACGCTTTGTAATGGACAATTTGCTTAATCTTTCATTTGAGCGCGGATATGGTGAAGCTTTAGCACAAGGTGAACATCCGTATGGTGTGATTTTCTTGGACTTTCTACCAGATAAAATAGATGTTAATATACACCCTCAAAAACTCCAAGTAAAATTCTCCGACCCACAAAATGTGTATAACGAGATAGCAAGAACTGTTAGAACAACTTTGAGGAAATTCAGCTTTTTTCAGATGTCTATATCAAAAAATTCAGAGGAAGAAGAAAAATATTCAAGTGAAATTTCAAATCAAAATTTAAAGGCTGAAAATTACCAACACACAGATTCTGAATGGTATCCAAATCAATTTAAAAATTTGTACCAAAAAGAAACTCCTCAAACATACAGACCATACGAACCATCATCTTCTATATCACAAAATTTATTACTCCCACAATTAAACGAAAAATCTCTCCCAAGAGAATTTATCATACTTAAAGATAGATACATTGTCTTTGAAGATTTAGATGGATTGGTTATCATTGATTTTCATGCAGCTCATGAGCGAATAATATACGAACAACTCAAAGAAAATAAATTCGAAACTGTACAATTGCTTATACCATTACAAATAAAACTTGGAAAAAGCTTTCTACAGTTATCGCGACAATTGACAGATGAATTCAAGAAATACGGTTTTGACTTTGAAATAAAAACGTTAGAAGACGGAAATGGCGAGGTTGTAATAAAGCAGATCCCATCAATTTTAAAAGTCACAGACGCCTCAAATGTTTTTCTTGAAATCTTAGAGGAATACAGAATTCCTTTCGAAAAGCCAAAAGGCTTAACGTATGTTCTTGCTTCCAAAGCTTGCAAATCCGCCGTAAAAACCGGAGATAAACTCTCTCACGATGAAGTACAGCAAATAATAAAAGAAATAAAAAGTAAAAATCTACTAACTTGTCCCCATGGAAGACCAATAATGATGAAATTATCATTCTCACAGCTTGATAGTTTTTTTGAAAGAATTTAGTTATTTTTTGGTTATTTTTATAAAATATCACTATTGACTTTGTATAATTCAAAGGTGTAAAATTGTTCGTATAACGAATTATATTACACGCTTTTCTGTTCACAAGGGAGGGATAAAGGTGATTGATAGGTTTGATAAAGTATTTGTTGAGGAAATTTTAGGAACTGTACTAAAGTATGGCGGAGATTTCGCCGAAGTGTTTGTTGAGGATAGGTATTCAACAAATATTTCACTTAAGAATGGTAAAGTTGAAAACGCGCAAACTGGAAGAATGTTTGGAATAGGTATTAGGGGATTTTTGGGTGATAAGGCTATATACGCTTACACCAATGATTTGTCAAAAGAAAGTGTTTTATCTGTCGCAAAGAGAGTCGGTGAAGCTTTAGGAGAGGTAAAACTATCTGGAACAAGTTTTGATTTAAGAAAGAAAGAATTAAACAACAGGCACTTTATACTACTCAAACCAGAAGAAGTGAGAAAAGATATAAAGGTTGGTTATATGAAGCGTGCTTACGAAGCTGCAAAGAATTATTCTTCTCTAATCGCACAAGTTGTTGTGAATTACTGGGATTACAATCAAAATGTCTTAATCGGAAATTCTGAAGGTGTTTACGTAACCGATAACCGTGTTAGAACAAGGCTCATGATTAATGCTGTCGCGATGAAAGATGGGCAGATGGAATCTGGTTTCTATGGGCCAGGCGCAGCAATGGGATTTGAATTTTTAGATAAGATTGATGTTGAGCAAGCTGGAATTAGAGCAGCAAGAATAGCAACAAGAATGGTCGATGCGGAACCAGCGCCAGCTGGTAAGATGACCGTTGTGATATCCAACGAATTCGGTGGGGTTATTTTCCACGAAGCTGTTGGGCATGCTCTTGAAGCAAGTTCAGTTGCGCGTGGCATGTCTGTTTTTGCTGGTAAACTAGGGCAGCAAGTCGCAGCAGAGTGTGTAAGCGCTGTTGACGATGCAACAATACCAAATGCTTGGGGAAGCGCAAATGTAGATGACGAAGGAACACCTACACAGAGAATCACTTTAATTGAGAAAGGCATATTGAAAGGATATATGATAGATAAATTAGGCTCAAGAAGAATGGGAATGCCTTCAACAGGTAGTGGAAGAAGACAAGATTACACATTCGCGCCAACGTCAAGAATGAGTAATACATTTATTCTTCCTGGAGATTATCATCCCGAAGAAATCATAGCATCCGTCGATTACGGTTTGTATGCAAAGACCATGGGAGGCGGTTCCGTCAATCCGGCAACTGGTGAATTTAATTTTGCAGTGAACGAGGGATACTTAATTGAAAAAGGAAAAATAACTAAGCCAGTTAAAGGTGCAACACTCATAGGAAAAGGGTACGAAATTATTCAAAGAATAGAAATGGTTGGTAACGATGTTGCAAGAGGACAAGGTATGTGCGGTTCTTACAGTGGCTCAATACCAGCAGACGTTGGTCAGCCAACGATAAAGGTACGTGAAATAATTGTTGGGGGGCGAAATAAATGAGATCAATAAATTTTGAAGAATTCAAAGAAAAAATATTTGCTCTTGCAAAGGGAAAAGTTGTAGAGGTGCAGATCAGTTATTCAAAATCAAGGAATTTCCAAGTGAGATACCAAAACGGTGAGATGGACCAATATACAGATGCGGAAAAGTTCAGGATAAACGTTCAAGTCCTTAAAGATGGGAAAATCGGAATGTCTTACACGGAAACTCTCGATGATCCAGAAAAAGTCTTTATGGACGCGTACGAAAATATTTCGATTGTAGATACAGAAGATATCGAATACTTTTACAACGGAAAAGGTGTGTATCCAAAAATTGAGCCTTACAACGGAGTTTTTGAAAATCTCTCTGTCAAAGAAAGATTGAATTACGTCGAGATAACTCACAAGAAAATTAGAGAAGACGAAAGAATTATAAATGACATGGCTGTATACGGAGACCAAATGAGTGAATCAAAGATAGTAAATACCCTTGGACTTAATGTTTCATTCGTCAGTGGTGGAGGGTTTATGTACGCAATGGCTGTGGCAAAAGATGTATCACCAAGATCCGCTTTTGAATTTGCTATTGGTAAAAAACCAGAAGAAATAAATCCCACGCACGTTGGCGAGAGAGCAAAAGATGAAGCAATCACTTTAATCGGTTCGAAATCGGTAAAGAGTGGAAAGTACAGAGTTATACTAAGAAACGACGTATTTTCCGACATTTTAGGCATGCTTGTGTCTATGATAAATGCTGATAATGCGCATAAAAACTTGTCACCACTCAAAGGTAAAATTGGCGAAAAAATCGCTTCCGAAAAGTTTACTGTAAAAGATTTACCAATCCACAACCTGAGCATTGTCGCAGCACCATTTGACTCACAAGGTGTACCCACAAAAGAAAAAGTTATTATTGAAAATGGAGTGTTTAAGACATTCCTCCATAATCTAAAAACAGCCAAAAAAGATAACGTTGAGCCAACGGGAAACGCATATGGGACAAGTATAGCACCTATAAATCTTTACGTCGAACCTGGGGAAAAGAATTTTGAAGAGCTCCTCAAAACCCTTGATAATGGAATAATAATCATCGAAGTTGAAGGTATGCACTCTGGTGCAAATCCGATATCGGGTAATTTCTCCTTAGGAGCAAAAGGACTGAAAGTGGAAAATGGTAAAATTGTTCATGGAGTTGAACAGATAACAATTTCTGGTAACTTCCTTGAAATAATGCACAAAATTGAAGAAGTTGGAAACGATTTGAGGGGCTTTATCGGTATGAATGGAATGATTGTACCATCTGTTCTAATAAGTGAACTTGATATAGCTGGAAATGCATAGATTAAAATATAAATTTAAATAAAGAAAAAGATACCAGAAAGCGGGCGTTGGGAATATGCCCGCTTTTTGTTTTTTGAAAGATAGTGGTATAATTTTATTAAAGAAAACTAATCGAAATTAAATAAAAAGTTGTCTAATATTTTAGAGATAATTTTTTAATATTAATAAAGAATAAAAAGGAGAGAGATATGAGAAAAAATCGTAAATTTGATAAAAGACAAAAAAAGTTATCTTTAATAATCATCTTTGGAATAATATTTTCGCTTTGGATATTTTTGATTTTCTACTTTTCTTCAAAACCGCCAACAGAATCTTCGATGCAGTCGCATTTTGTGTACAAACTCTTAAAAAAAGTTGATAGTGTAATTGATTTTTCAAATACAGCGATATTTCAAAGAATGGAAAGGAAATTAAAGATGATTTGGTTTAAAACGGAATACGTACCTGCTGAAATGCTCATAAGGAAGACTGCGCATTTTGGCTTGTATTTTATATTTGGTAGTATCACGACGATATTCTTTTATATTTGGAAATCAGACATTATAGTCTCATCGATTATTGGAGTTTCTCTACCAGCACTTTTCGCGGTACTCGATGAATACAACCAGTTGTTCTATAACCGAGGTTCTTCACTGAACGACGTTTTTATAGACATATCAGGCTCAATCTTTGGAATGATTCTTGTAATTGTTTCAATAGGAACCTATAAAGTCTTTAATATTTTTCTTCTTAAAAAACCTCATAAACAGTTTAAATAAAAACGTCATATTAAAAAGGGCGTGGAAAAATGAAAGTAAAAATGAGTATACTGTTTTTATTTCTTCTAATCTTTGGTACATATTCGATATTCGGCATAACTTTATACACATATCCACAAAACGCCATCCCTAAGTATTTCAAATTGGGAAATACGTTAACTGGCTTGTGTAAAGATATAATCGAAGCTTTAAATATGGAACTTTCAAAGGAAAGTATAAAAATCGAATATAAATCTAAAAATCTTTCAACTATAAGCGAGATATTTAACGCACTTGAAAAAAATGAGATAGATATCTTCATCGGAGCTGCATATTCCGAAGATAGAAAAGATAAAGTGCAGTATGTAAAAACGCCACTGTATGGATTAAGAGAAATGTTTATTGTCAGAAAGGGAAAATCGGATATTGTTCAATTTAGTTCATTAGCAAGAATAGGTGTTATAGGAAGTACGGTAACTTCCCAAAGTATGCCGAATATATTCAGTAAATCTGAAATAATAGCGTTTAAAAATATAGAGGAAGCATTAAAAGCCTTGGATGAAAACAAAATAGACGCCTTATTCTATTCTTCTATCGTACTTGGATATATCTTAAGCCAAAATCCAAATAAATATGAGAAGCTAAATTTGGTGGACGAAAAGTACTATCATTACATTGTACTCAGCAAAAAAGTTAACAATTACGTATCTCAAAAAATAGAAGAAGCTATTAAAAGCTTTCACAAAAAAGGTACAATAGCATCTTTGATAAATAAGTACAAATTGCAAGATTATGTCTTACCGGGAAATGTTGTCGAAATACTAACAGTTGATTGGAAACCGTACGAATGGTACGATGAAAAAGAAAAAATCTGGAAAGGATTCGATGTTGATACCGTTACAAAGGTTTTTGAAAAATTAGGTTACAAAGTAGTTTTCCGGACACTCCCTTGGGAAAGATGCTTGGACGCAATGAGCAATTCAGCATACGATGGTATAATGTCGCTGAGAATTAACGATGAGAGAAAAACTTACCTTGTATTTCCTGACGAACCACTCAGTACTGGTTACGATTTGCTCTTTAAAATGAAAAGCAAAAATATAGATATCTCTACATTGGAAAACATACCTAGCAATGTCACTTGTGGATATTCCTCTGGATACGCCTACGGTGATTGGTTTTGGAATGCTAAATTCAGAAAAGAACCAGTAGTAGATGATGTTACGGGGTTTGAGCTTTTAAAAAATGGTAGAATAGATCTGTTCGTATGCAATCTTTTGGTCGGCAAGTCAATAGCAAAAGACCTTGGCATAGAAAACGATGTTGAATATTCAAAAATTTTCAGTGAGAAGATGATTTATTACGTAGCTTTTTCAAAGAATTTCCATGGTACATACTTAAGCGAAATATTCACACCTGAACTCCAAAAATTTAAAAAATCCTCGGACTATGAAAACATACTTAAGAAATATGGTTTGACGTTGAAGGATTTACAATTTTAATTTTCATTTTCTAATTTCAGGAGGTTGGAATTGTGAAAGAAACAAAAATAAATACCAATTCTAATAAAAAGAAATTTTATATTTTAAATTCTTTATCCGCCGTTGTGTTAATAGTATCATTTTTGTTCATAACCTTTTCTTACATTAAATCTTGGAAAAAGGAACTTTACAGTGTTTTTGAATCATTCACCAAAGCACTTACATATCCTTCTTGGACTTTGAATAAAAATCTTGTTGAAATGGCCTTAAATACTATGATAAAGAAGAAAGAAATAATCTCAATTACTGTCTACGATGATAAAGGAGAAGTTCTTGGGGAAATATCAAAACCAGAAAATATAACAATACTTCATTCAATATTCAATCTTCACGCAAAATTCAAAGAATATTGGATGGATTATAAGGGTTTCCTTGCTGGGAAAGTTGTTTTTGAATATTCGGATATTGAACCTGCAAAATTAATCTTCATAATATCTATAATATTCATAGCACTTTATTTCGTAATCTTCTTGCTTTTGAAAAACACCGAAAAAAGTGAAAGACTTAAGAATGCTATCTCTGAACTAAACGAAGCAAATTCGGAACTTGAGATAGCTTTATCCGAACTTGAGGAAACACAGCAAAGGGTTATAAACTCTGAAAAAATGGCAGTACTTGGCAAATTGATGATAAACATTGCACATGATGTCAATACACCAATAGGAATAATATATTCTTCTTTAACAGATATCAAAGATAGAATCAACAGGGTTACCGAAAAGTTGACCAGTGAAGAATTGACAGAAGAAGAGTTAAAAGAATGCCTAAGTGTTTGTGGTGACTTGGTTGATATTATGATAAGAAATGCACAAAGAATAAGAGACCTTGTTCAAAGTCTGAAGAGAGTAGCTGTGAATGAGCTTACCCAAACTGTTTCTACCGTAAAAATTAAAGATGTTGTTAACGATGTACTAAACGCTATGCATCCGAAATTAAGGAAAACAAAGGTATCGTTAAAAGTTGACGTATCAGATGATTTAGAGATGAAAACCGTTCCTGGTGCATGGGCACAGATATTGATGAACTTAATCGATAATTCCATCATACACGGTTTTGAATACGATAATCCTGGAGAGATAGTTGTAAAGTTCGAAAAAATTAATAGCAAGGTTTTAATGATTTTCTCTGACAATGGAAAAGGTATGAACGAAGAAACAAAAAGACGCGCGTTTGAGCCTTTCTATACAACTGACACATTCTCAGGTAGTGGATTAGGTTTAAGTATCGTTTATCAGCTTGTGACAGAGTTACTAAGAGGAGAAATAACATTGGAAAGTGAGGAAGGCAAGGGAACAACATTTAAGATTTTGGTACCCTGTGAAATTTGAAAATCTGAATTTTTAACAGGGGGTGAATAAATCTTAGCGTTGGAATTTTTAAAGAAAAAGGCTGAGCAAAAGATATACAATGAGCCTTGGAAAATACTTGTTGTAGACGATGAACCAGATATCCACGCGGTCACGTCTCTGATAGCCAAAGATATAATTTTCGAGTCACGCCCTGTTAAAATATACAGTGCTTACTCTGCTTCCGAAGCAATGGAAATTTTGAAAAATATTGAAGATATAGCCGTCGCACTGATAGACGTTGTCATGGAAAGCGATGATTCTGGGTTAAAGTTAGTTCAGTTTATAAGGGAAGAACTGGATAATAAGAAAATGCGGCTAGTAATAAGAACCGGTCAACCAGGTTACGCTCCTCCAAGGGAAATAATATTAAGGTACAATATAGATGACTATCGTGAGAAATCTGAACTTTCAAGCAATGCTCTTTTCACGTTGATTGTCTCTAAGCTTAGAGAATATAAATATATAAAAATTCTTGAGACGCATAAGAAATTACTTGAAAGGTTAAATTTTTACACCTCTCGATTTTCTAACCAGATAGCTGAACAAGAGTTTATAGACATACTAAACGAAGCTGTTGATAATGTTTCGTTGATATTAAATAATAACTTTAGTTTATCATATGAATTTTTGTCAAACAGCGAAAAAGAATTAAATAAAAATTCTCATCTTGTTTGGGTTTCTGAAAAGATTTTGAATTTGAAATTTAGAATTAAAATGAACGAACGTATAAAAATATCTATCGATTTTTCAAAACCGTTCGACGAAATATATAAAAATCTTATTGAGATGTGCTTCGAAAAGTTTGTCCTTGTAATGGAAAACCATTTGTTAACCCAAGACCTTATTAATACACTTTACAAAATCGTATACATCATCTCAGAAGTCACAGAGACAAGATCGTCTGAAACAGGAGAACATGTGCAACGCATCGGCAAAATAGCAAAGATGTTGATCCCATTTTTCGGGTACAGCAACGAAGTCGCGAGTATGTTTGAAATAGCGGCTATGCTCCATGATGTTGGAAAGATAGGTATTCCAGATAGTATACTTAACAAGCCTGGGCAATTGTCAAAAGAAGAATTCGAAATTATGAAAACACACACGTTAATTGGCTATAGAATTCTTTCCGTAATTGAACACCCAATTTTTCAACTCGCAAGTACGGTTGCGCTCTACCACCATGAAAATTGGGATGGTAGTGGATATCCAAATGGCTTAAAAGGCGAAGAAATTCCTTTGGAAGCAAGGATAGTGAGTTTGATAGATGTCTTTGACGCGTTGTTGTCAGATAGGGTTTACAGGCCTGCTTGGAAAGAGGAAGAAGTGGTTAAGTATATAAAGGAAAATGTGGGAAAGAAATTTGACCCAAAAGTTGTGAAGGTGTTCTTTGATTCGTACGAGGAAATAAGAAAAATTTATTTTCAATAAATAGTTATTAACTCCTTCAATTTTTCATACGTTTTTTCACCAATGCCTTTTACATTTTTAATCTCCTCAATCGATTTGAACTCTCCAACTTTTTCCCTATAATCAATAATTGCCTGGGCTTTGGAAGGACCTATCCCAGGCAATTTTTGTAATTCTTCTAAATTAGCTGTGTTTATATTAATCTTTTCTGGTGAAATATTTTTGTTGCCATTTTGGCTTTGATTATTTTGAGTTGTACTTTGAGTTGTACTTGGCGTGTTGTTTGCCATATTAACCGTATTAACCGTGCTAACAGTTATCCTATCTTTTATTTTTTCGAATGTCTTCGGACCAATTCCTGATACGTTCATTATATCTTCTGGCTTAGAAAACGGTTGCTTTTCCCTATATTCAACTATAGCTCTTGCTTTAGAAGGACCTATTCCAGGAAGTGTCTGCAATTGTTCAACACTGGCTGTGTTCAAATCAATAATTGGTGAAGCGTATTCTCTTTTTTGAAAATTCGCTTCTTTAACAGAAGTGTTGACTTGTTGTTCTTTCTGAGCCAAAACTTTGGAATAATAAAAAGGTCTATAAAATATACTCAAGATAACTATCAACAATGCAAACAAAATAAAGAAACTTTTTTCATCTTTTATACTTCTTACTTTCTCCCAAATCCCCCTGAGAAAGTCCACTAAAAAATCCTCCCCATAGATTCTGTGATTTATCATTTACCTATTTTCGTTACTTTTGCACCTTTTACGTATCCGTATTTTGAAAGTTCAACCCAATCTTGAGAATAATAAAAGCTTTTCGCCTTGTCTTCACGTGTAAAAACACCTAAACAAATAACATATCCATTAGCTGTACTTATACTAAACGAGCTTATACCAAGGGCTCTAAAATTAACAACAGATTTGAACGCTTCCTTCGAATCTTTGATAGGTTCAGTTATTACCGTGTAAGCACTCTGCATAGGTTTTACCTCTGGCATAACATTCGACAATGTCAACACAACGTATGATTTGTTATCTTGATCTATAACGTAATTCTGAGTTGATTTAGCTATTTTTAGAGCATTTTCTCCATCTACACTGTAGACATACACATTGCTCATCGCAGTTGAAGGAAGATTCTCCGCCATCCTTGAAACTAATAAATTATAGTCAAATTTTGTTAAATCTTTTAGATACTTATTCTCTTCCGGCTGGGCAATTTGATTTTGCTGATTATCCGTCTGCATCGATACTTCTGTTGCAGGCGTTGTTGATGTTGTTGATTTCGAATTTTCACTAATTTCATTGTTGGGCTTTGTCACCAGTATTTTAATTTCTGATGTTTGTTGGTTTTCTTTTGGTTCCTCAGGTGACTCAGTTGGTGATTCAAATACTGTGATAGTTGCTTCGCTATTTGTAAATTTATTAGTAACATCTGAAGCACTTTCAAGTATTATGGTTGTTTCCGTTGCAGTGTTAATTACCTTTTCTACAGGTGGTCTGTTTTCTGGTGTTATCTCTTTAACAACAACTTCCACCTGTGATTTTTGGATTTTAAGATAAAATGCGTACAAAGCTAACGTTATAGTCGCCAAACTGAAGAATATTATTATCCAAGAAAGAATTTTCAAGTCAAAATCTGTGACTTCGCGCCATCTTCTCGAGCCGATTTTTGAGCTAAATTTTGGACCAACTGGAATATTCTTTTTCACCTTTATTCAAGCCCCTCTTCACAATATTTCATAGTCAATTGTATAGAGGCTTCCACATCTGGTTCAAACACCATTTCGCTTGGTGTATGTATATACCTTGTTGGGATTGATATTGTAGCGCTTGGAATACCAGCTTTTGTTGCTTGATAACCAGCAGCGTCAGTTCCACCAAATATCAGTACTTCCATTTGATGCGGTATGTTATACTTTTCAGCAATTTCTTTGAGCTTGTTAACGATATGTCTGTTACTTATAGAAGCCATGTCTTTCACCTTTATACATGCGCCTTTACCCAATTCCATTGGTATTCTCTTCATACCTTTTGGAGTGTCTCCAACAGCGGTAACGTCAAGAGCTATCGCTACGTCTGGATTTATATCGTAACCGGCAACGTAAGCACCTATAAGCCCTACTTCCTCTTGTACCGCGAATACACCATATATGGTATTCTTCGGCGAGCTTAACCTTCTAAATGTCTCTATTAAAACAGCGCAACCTATCCTATCGTCCATGGATTTACTAACCATGTATTCGCCTTGCTTGTAGAAATAGCTGTCAAATGTTCCAAACGTTCCTATTGGACATATCTTTTCCGCTTCTTCTTTCGATTTTGCACCTATGTCAACAAATAACTTTTCAAACGATAACTTTTGAATATTAGATTGCAATTCTTCAGATGTTTCGCCTTCAACACCTACGATGCCTATAATATCTCCAAATCTTAATCTCGATTGGTAAATTGTATAAGGCGAAACTCCACCCACCCTGTCTATTTTTAAAAAGCCTCTGTCGTCAATGTTTGTCACAACAACTCCTATTTCATCCATATGCGCATCGAGTAATATTTTCTTATCGCTCTTTCCGTTTTTCCATACTATGAGGTTTCCAAGTTTGTCTATTTTGTAACCATCGATGTACCCCTCAAGCTCTTCAAGAATAATGTTCGTAATTTCCGACTCTCGTCCACTTGGACTTTTCGCCATCGTTAATCTTTTTACCAAATCTGCTAGATTCATAGATTTTGCCATTTTCCAAACACCCCCAAATTTTTGCATCATTATTTTACTAATTTGATGAAGACACTTACTTTAAAATTATACCACACTTTTTTTATAATCTTCAATATTCATTAAGTGTTAAAGTCTTTGGTATTTCTTCTATTTTTTAATTTGTTTCAGACATATCAACTTTATCTTTTATCTTCACAGGTAATTGAATGTAAAACAATGTATACATAGAGTACATTTATTTTCGTTTATCAAATGATATAATTATAATTTGGAAAACTCTTAGAATTGAAAAAGGAGGAAAAAATACAGTGGGTATCTCCCTTGATATATTAAATGAATGCACATTGTGCCCAAGGATGTGTAAAGTAGATAGAAGAGAAAAAATAGGTGTTTGTACGGTAGGTTATCTACCTAAAGTTTCAAATATAGTTTTACATAAGGGCGAGGAACCGCCTTTATCTGGCGAAAATGGTGCAGGTGCTGTTTTCTTTTCTGGTTGTCCTATGAAATGTATTTACTGCCAAAATATGGGATTTTCTCAAAAAGGTGTAGGATTTGAGATAACTTTAGAAGAACTCGCGAATGCTTTTCTTAAAGTTCAACAGGCTGGAGCGAAAACTCTCGACTTAGTTACACCAACACCTCATATCCCTTGGATTTTAATGGCTCTTGACATAGCTAAAGAAAACGGATTTAATCTCCCTGTTGTATACAATACGTCAAGCTATGAAAGAGTTGAAATTTTAAAAGAACTATCTGGTTATGTAGATATCTATTTAGCTGACATACGTTACACAGATAACGCATATGGTTTAAGATATTCAAAAGTTGAAAATTATTGGGATATAGCTCAAAAAGCAATTGAAGAGATGTACAATCAAGTCGGCCCATTTGATGAAGAAAAGATGAAAGGACTCATAATAAGAATTCTTGTTACGCCAAACAAAGTAAGTGGACACGAAAAAGCCTTAGAATTCATAGCGAATCTGGATAAGAGAATCCCAGTAGCTTTGATGTCTCAGTACATACCACATTTCGGGGCAAAGAATGATACGTTGATAGGAAGGAAAATAACAAAAAAAGAGTATGAAGATGCCCTTGACAAACTTATTGAACTCGATCTGGATGGTTGGATGCAACTTGATGAAAAAGAAAGAGTCACAACCTTTCCAATAGATTGGAGATGTGAAAAGTGATGAAATCAGCAATTGGTATAGACCCATCAAGCACACTTCCAATATCTGTTACAAAATCATGCCCTATGAATTGTGGACATTGTGGTGGGCATTATATAAAACATATGGTGCATATAGATGATATTGAAAAGTATTTAGACAGGTACAATTCTTTTCTTGTAAGCGGTGGTATGTTCCCAAGTGGTGAGATACCTTTCAAGCCTTATCTTGAAAAACTTCGCCAGTTGAAAGAAACTCATGATTTAAAATATAATTTTCACATAGGATTTCCAAAAAATCCACCATATGAACTTGAGGGAATCGCCGATGTTATTAGTTTTGATTTCTTTGGCGATAAAGATGTACTTAAAGAACTTTACGGCATAGATAGAACACCTGAAGAAATATTGGATTCTATATTGCCTTTGAATGTGAAAAAAGTACCGCATGTAACAATAGGTGTAATATGTGGTAAAATTACACATGAACCAAAGGCTATAGATATTCTCTCTGAATATTTCAATTCAATTGTTCTTAACATTTTCATACCAACTACCGGTACGAAATACAGTGACTGCCAACCACCATTACTTGAAGAGGTGGAGAAAATTTTTGATTTGGCTTCAAAAAAGTTTGAGAAAATAACATTAGGTTGTATGCAACCAAAAGGAGATTATAGAAAAAAATTACAAGAAATTGTGTCAAATTACGCAAATTTTATAGTAAAACCTTTTGATAAGAATTATGCTTTTGACGGTTGTTGTGCGTTTTATCAATAAAAATTAGTAATTTGAAAATATCGAATAGATAAAGATAAGCTTGGAGGTGCGTTTATGCGCAAGAATATTCTTGATTTTAGTTACGAAGAGTTAGTTGACGAATTTTCAAAAATTGGGTTGGAGAAATTTAGGGTTGACCAAGTTTGGGACTGGATTTACAAAAAGCATGAATTCGATTTTGATAAAATGACAAATCTTTCAAAAGAACATAGAAACACTCTTTCTGAAAGGTTTTATATTTACGTCCCTGAACTTTTAGATATACAGATTTCCCAAATAGATAAAACAACAAAATTCTTATGGAAACTTGAAGATGATAACACGATAGAATCCGTCTTACTTTTCCACCCAGATAGGATTACAGCGTGTATATCAACACAAGTCGGATGCCCAGCTAAATGTGCGTTTTGCGCAACCGGGCAAAGTGGATTTGTTAGGAACTTATCCGCAGGAGAAATAGTATCACAAATTATAGCTATGGAGAAACACAGAAAAGTGAATATAGGGAATATCGTTTACATGGGAATGGGTGAACCATTACTTAACTACAAAGAAGTTGTAAAAAGCGTGAAAATGTTGAATCATAAAAAAGGTAAGAATATAAGCATGAGGAGGATTTCCATATCAACAGTTGGGATTCCCGAAAAAATTGTTGAACTCGCACAAGATTTACCAGAAGTAAAACTCGCAATTTCTTTACATGCACCAAATAATTATAAAAGAGATATTATTGTGCCTATGAACAAAAAATACTCAGTTGAAGAGATAATACAATCAGCGAAAGAATATCAGAAGATAACAAAGAATAGAGTCACGTTTGAGTACATACTTATAAGAGAATTTAACGATTTCGTCGACGATGCTGAAAAACTCGCTGAGTTACTCAAAGGAATGGGGGCCTATGTGAATTTAATTCCGGTAAATCCGGTCCCATCTTCAGGTGAACTGAAATTTGAAAGACCACACCATTGGGCAATAGAGAGATTCAAGGAAGTTTTAGATAAACACAATATAGAAAATGAGATTAGGAGAGAAAAAGGGACAGATATAGACGCTGCATGTGGTCAACTTAGAAGAAGATATATAACTAATAAAAAATAACCAAAAAGCGAAAAGGAGGAATAAAATTTGATAGATAAAAGAGTTAGAAAAGATTCATTTAATAGAAAATTTGGAAAAAAAGGTGGATTTTTCGTACAATTTACAACAACTTTTTCATTAATCATAATCGGTTTAATAATCGGTATAATCTTTGGCTCATTACTGTTTTACTTTAATATGTACATAAAAGCAAGGCGTGGAACTGTCATTTTAGAAAACTATATCAATCAAGATTCCAGAGTAGTTAGCGAGATATTGAAAAATAAGGGCTTTAAGGTAATAGTTATTGGTGGAGAAGGAAAAGTGATTAAAATGGATCCACCACCAAATACAAGAGTTAAGATTAGAAGTGAAGTTAAACTCTTCACGGAAAGTGTTAAGACAGTTACGATGGAATTACCTGACTTTAAATACGCTTGGTATAAAACTGTACAAACTATATTGAGAGAAGTGAACATAATACCATCTGTTAGATATGTACCAGCATCAGAGTTTTATGGAACGGTAATCTCTACGTCTCCAACTCCGAAAAGTCAAGTTAAGAGTTGGGATAGTATAACTTTATTTGTAAGTTCCGGAAGTTCTTCCATTTCCAATCAATCAAACCAAAACGAAGGTATTAATCAAGAAGGTATTAATCAAGAAGGTATTAATCAAGAAGGTATTAATCAAGAAGAGAGTAGTACCTCAAGTACTCCTATAGAAATTATTCCTCCAAGCGTTGATGTAAAAAATTATGAAGAGGTCCAGCAATCAACTGAACCAAATTCAGGTAATACTTCTCAACCAATACAAATACAACCTGATCAAAATAACCAATCTTCAACAGAAAGTACAGAAAATGGAATTGGAACAGAAGGAGGGCAATTTTAGTGAGCGATACAGTTATTAATAAAGCTTTGAGAAGGAGAGGGATAGTCGTTAAGTTTTATTCAAATCTTTTAGTGGTCGAGGACATTGAAACAGGAGAACAATTTCTATGCAAATTACGTGGGAAATTTAAAAAGCAGGGGATAAGACCAATAACAGGCGATATAGTGGAATACACAAAAATTGTCGGAAATGAAGGCGTTGTTGAGAATATATTAAATAGGAAATCTGAGCTAAAAAAACCAAGCGTAGCTAATATTGATCAGGTAATTATAGTAACGACTATAGATAAGCCTGCAGTCCCACTTGATATATTGGATAGATTCATCGTTTTAGTGGAATACGAGGAGCTTCCAATTGTTATAGTGTTGAACAAGGTAGATTTGCTAAAAGAAGAACAAATAAAAGAATTCGAGAGTATTTACAAAAAACTTTACCCAGTAGTAAAGACAAGTGCGATGACAGGTTATGGTATAGAAGAATTAAAACAGCAACTTTCGGGAAAAATATCTGTTTTTGCCGGTATGTCTGGTGTTGGAAAAAGTAGTTTGCTCAATTCGATTGAAAATAATTTGAAATTAAGAACTGGTGAGATTTCCGAAAAGCTTGGCAGAGGAAAGCATACAACCACCGCCGCAGAGTTACTAAGGTTATCATTTGGTGGTTGGGTTGTAGATACACCTGGTTTCGCAAGCTTAGATATAGACCATATTTCTGAAAATATTTTAAGAGAACTTTTTATAGAATTTGAAAATGATAAATGCTATTTCCCAGATTGCTATCATATAGATGAACCGGGATGCCACGTAAAAGAAATGGTCAAAAAAGGAAAAATTCCATATTCACGATACGAAAGCTATCAAAGGATGCTAGAAGAACTTCAAGAGCTCAGAAAAGAAGCTTTGGAGTAGTTTTCATTAAAATCGAAAATTAATCACTAAACCTTTCGGTAAGTTTTTTGAATAAAGCATTTATCTTTAATTGTAAGGATGTGTTAATTATAGATGGCATATTAAAATCAATGTATCCTTCTTTTAAGGCATTTTCATATATTTTCTCTAATTTTTCAACCATCGTGTTCATCGACCAATACTTTTCAACGTATTCTATCCCTTTGTGTTTTAGCATTTCTTTCATCGATAATGCTTTTTCTATAGCCTCGTAAAATTCGTCCTCGCTAACGCCTGTTGTGATAGCACCTTCACCGTTTACAAGCACATTTGCAACACCTTTATAAGCAATTGCAACAACAGGTGTTCCACTTGCAAGAGACTCAAGTACAACTAAGCCTTGCGTCTCTGTTAAAGAAGCAAAGACAAACAAATCAGAAGCTTTATAATAATCTTTTATCTTTTGATGTGGCACGTAGCCTGTAAAAACAACCCTGTTTTTGATTCCTATATCTTCAGAGTATTGTTCCAATTCTTTTCTCTCAGGGCCATCACCTACAACCATAAACCATACGTCTTGATGGTTATTCATATATTTCCCAACGACTTTAAATAGGAACTCTAAATTCTTTTCCTTCGCAAGCCTTCCTGCGTACATTAATAAAATAGCATCTTTTGGAATGTTAAATAATTTTCTTACATCCTCTTCAGCAGGTTTAGAAAACTCGATAGTATCTATACCTGTTGGTATAACTTCTATAGGCCTTTCAACTTTGTACTTCAATAATTCTTCTTTTATTTCTTTCGTTGGTGCAATAACAAAATTAACTTTATTGCAGAACCATCGTGAAAATTCTTCAACAGTCTTTCGATCAGGTGTAAAAGGGGGTGGAACATAATGACGATATTCGGTTAGTAAAGTATGGTATGTATGGATGTGTGGAATTTTTAAATCTTTTTGGACCTTCAAAGCTCTCATCCCTAAAGCGAACGGATCATGACTATGAATAATTTCAATATTATTATTCTTAGCAAATTCCAATATTTTCAAATGATTTGCAAAAACTATCCTATGTTGCTTTTCCAAAAGAAAAGGTACCCCAGGAATAACTAATACTTTTTTATCGTTATCTGGTGAAACTGGGGCAACAACAAAAACCTCGTGCCCTTTCATTTCAAGGTATTTTTTAGACAAATATATCGATGTCGCAACACCGTTTATCTGTGGTAAATACGTATCTGACACCATCAGTATATTCATTTTTTATCAACCTTTCTCTTAAATCCAAAATGTGGATCAACAATATTCAAATACCAAAAGATTGAAATAAACAGTGCTCCAAGCAAACCTGCCGATGTTACAAAACCAAATTCTCTTAGCAACTGTCCACCAGCAATTAAAAAACTTGCGAAAGATACTACCGTCGTGAGTATAGACATTATAATTGCCTTCTCAGTTTTTATAATACTTTCTCGACCAAATTTAATGCTGTGATCGATCTCCACAAGGCTATCAACACCTATCCCAAGAAAGATTGGCAAGACGATGAAAGTAATAAACGTTGTTTTTATTCCAACAAGGTATGAAATTCCAAAAGCAGAAAGAGTATTTAAGACTGTTAAAACAATAATAGCAATTGACCTTTTGAAATTTTTAAAATCTATGTACAAAATTATAAGTTCTACAATAAACACTAGAACAAAAACCCAAATTGTGGAATTAATTAATTCTTCAATTATGTTGTAAAAAAGCGCTGTGTAGCCGTAAACTTTGTAATTTCCGACAGAATTAAAGAATTTCTTAATATTATTTCCTTCCCAAATATTAATTGATGGGGTTACATAGGCAAGCAGGTATCTATTACCGTTTATATCCTTATAGAATAAACTAGGAATGTCTTTCTCCATTAGATTAAATAAATCCTGAGTGGTGGAAATATTTTTTATAACATCGACTGTTGATACAAAACTCTCATAAAGACCATATTTTTTGAAAATTATCTCAAGAATAGGTATATTGGTCAATTGAAGAACTTGGACATAAATATTCGATTTTTCCTCAGCTATTTTCTCTGGATTTTGTATGAATGAAAGAATAGAAAAATCTGCATTAATAATATTTTTTTCTTTCAATTTAGAAAGAGTCATGGTTAATTTTTGAACATCTGGTTCAGCTATAACAACGTCACTTGCACCAACCGCTCCGAATTTCTCAGATATTAATTCGGAAGTTATTTGAGATTCTGAATTTTTAGAAATTAAACTCGAAGCAGTATATGAGAAATTCATTACTGAATATATACCAACCAAAGCAAACAAAATAGTAGCAAAGATTGTAAAAATGTATATTATTCTGCTTCTTCTTATAAAATCAACAACGCGTATATAAGTTTCTCGTTCTCTTCTTTTGAATTTGTTTAAAAGCTTGTAATGAGCTATAGGAACAAATGTATTGAAAGTAAAGAAATATATAGCTATACCTACAGATACTGATATACCCATTTGTTTTATAGCATTTGAAGGGCTTAAAACCATAATAGCAAAAGCTATTGCAGTTGTTAACATGGAAATGAATGATGGTCTAAAATTCTCTATAAACGCATCTACTATGCTTTTCTCACTAACTCCCTCTACACTAAATCTCTCCTGAATTCTTGTAACTATGTACATTGCATAGTCAATTCCTAATCCAAGCAACATAGCGTTAACAAAGGTAGTTACTATATTTAATTCCCGCAAGAGCAGTGCTATCACACCTAAACTTATAGCCATGGACATCAGAAGACCGACGAAAAGCAAGATCAATTCCAAAAGATTTCCAAAACCTAAAATAAGCACAATTACAATTCCAATGATTGAAATAATACTTGTGATAGTAAAGTCTTTGGATGCTTGTTTATTCGCCTCATACGTCCCCATTACTCCACCAGAAAATTTTATCTCTACACCGTATTTTTTCTCTATTTTTTTAACTTCATTCTTTAAATTTTCCACACATTCAGTAACGAACTTTACATCGGACATTGGCTTTGAAATAGAAAAATTCATAACTAAAAGATCGTTGTTGGGCGATCTCAAATAATACTTTTTGATACCACTTTTTCTCACAAGTTCTTCAAGATAATTGTTCAAATCGTAAAGTGCATTACCGACGTTCCTCCAAAACCTAAAATCAACTAGTGTGCGTGGTTCAACTTTTGCTAAACTTTGGTAATAATTCAAACTCTCTGAGATAGAACCTTCACTTATCGATAGCATACCGTATTTAACTAACGTTTCTGGATTATCGAAAGCTTCAGCTTGATGTATATAGGGTGTGCTTTCAAATAATCTTTTTAAATCTGAAGCTATAGCATCAAAATTTTTATTTTCAACATTTAAAATTGCAACAAGCAGAGTATTGGAAGTCACTTTTTCATTGGTGTACTTCACAAGATCTTTAAATCTCGGATCATCTTTTGGAGCCAGTCCTGTTATATCAGCATTAATTTTTAACCCAAAAAGAGAGTAAAGTCCTAATAAAATGGATAGTATAACCAATATTAATAAAACTCTATTAGAATTTTTTAATATAAATTCCACGTATTTTTTTGAGAACTTTTCCAATTTTCATACCCTCCATATTAAAAATAGTATTATAGCTGATCCATTAAATATTATTACAGGGTATCTTTTTTTGAAATTTGGAAGTATAAGATTAGAAATTGCATAGCATATAACAAACGAGGAATAAAATGAGCGACCATACCACCCTACCAAAAACGCTATAATCGGCACAAGAGAATACAATATCGTTCTCTGGACTTCTTTAAAAACATCCTCAAGATTGAGAAACATGCTCGAAAAAAATACAAGAGAAGGAATATACAACAAAAAAAAGTTGAAAACATAATTGTCGAGCAAAAATATCTCAAGATGAAGTTTTTTTGCAGACCATGAATAAAGAAAAATCAAAAATAATATCGAAGTTATAGATTTCAACATTTCTACAAATGATTTACTTTTCAGGTTCAATACACCTCGCAATCATCTAATGTATTATCTAAGTAGCTTTTAATAATAAATTAGCACTTTGTATTTTTCTGAAATATTTTTAATTATATCTTTATCGGCTTTACCTGGATAAAAATAAGACTCTTCACCATTAAGTGCTTTATAAAGTGCTTCCCCAAAAGTTATTTGAGCTGCTTTGGAGAAATGAATTTTTGGATACCACCTTATCTCTATGTGTTTTATTTTAAAGGTGATTTCTTCTACACCATACCCCCACCAATACTTCCAAATGCGCTTGACTGCAATTTTTTTCGCTCTCGGATCATTTATGCTAAAAATTATATTCTCAAGTTCTTTTGAATTCAAATTTTTTTGAGGTATTCTTACATCATATTCTAAAAACAAGAGTTGCCTATTGATTTCATTAATGCGGTCTTTAATAACATTAGCATAAGGATTTTTCTGAAAAAGATAGGGAGAAGGAAAAACCTCCTCCTCTATCGATGTTTTTTTTTCTATAGCATGGAAAAAAACTAATACAACGGAAACTAGAAACAAAACTAACGCAAAAAGCTCGAGCTTCATTTTGAATTATAACTATTTTCCGGTATTTTTAAAGATGCTCTCAATAGCGGTCTTTATAACCGGATCATTTACATCAACTTCTATTTCAGTGAGCGTGTAAACCTTTGCATCAACTTTCCTTGATGTAGACGTGGCTTCTTCTACTGTTATATTAGGTTGAATTCCAACTTTGTGTATATCTTTACCAGCAGGTGTAAGATAATGAGCAATAGTAAGAAACACAGTTCCACCATTGCTAAGTGGAAAGCCCCTTTGTACAGAACCCTTACCAAATGTTTTCTGGCCAACAAGTATAGCTCTTCCATTTTCTTTCAAAGCTGCGGCAACAATTTCTGATGCAGATGCCGAACCATTGTTTACAAGTACCGCCATTGGAACTTTTGGATAGTTGTTGCCTTGACTAATGTACCTATCTGTAATTTTTCCATTCCTATCTTTTACCGACACTATTATCTTTCCAGCGTCTAAAAAGTAATTAGAAACTTGTATTGCAACATCAAGCAAACCGCCAGGATTGTTTCTTAGGTCGAGAAGCAAAGCATCTATTTTTTGATCGTACAACTTTCTTAGTGCCTTTTGAAGTTCTGCCGGAACAGGTTCATTGAATTTTGTTAATAATATGTAACCAATTTTCTTTCCATTGTACATAGTTGTTCCAGATTTTACTGGAATTATTTGTATAATCTCTCTAACTACCTTTACTTCAAATATTTCTTTGTCTCTTTTTATTGTTAGTTTAACTTCTGTACCGGGTTTTCCTCTCATCTTGTTTATAGCTTCCATATATTCCATTTCGCTAACAGGCTGATCATCGATACCTATTATTAAATCTCCAGCCTGTAAACCTACTCTCCATGCAGGTGTCCCATACATTGGGCTTATTATTTTTACAGCACGGTTTTCGCTATCATACGTAACCTCTATGCCAAGACCACCATATTGACCTTCCATTTCAATCTGCTGCTCAGCCATTTGTTTGGCTGGGTAATAATAACTGAAATCATCTCCAAGACCTTTTACCATGCCATCGATAGCTGAATCAATAAGGTCATCAAAATTAACCTTGTTTATCTCGTAATAGTTTTCATTTATCCTGTAAAGTGTTTCATAAAGCGGAGATATGTAATTAAGCAACTTTGTATCTGTTGCTCCAGAAAGTATCACGCTAGAAGCTACTACGACCAAAGCTACAAACAAGTACGATAATAATCCTTTCCAAAAATTTTTCATACTTCTCACCTCTCGCTACAAAAATATTTATTTACATCACTCACTCTTTAGATCTTCATTTGGTTCACTCTGCTCGCCAGTTTGTGATTCATCTTGTTGAACCAAGATGTGACTTGGAATAAATTTGTTGACTTTTCTAGCGAAAATCATAAATGTTGTATGTGCTACCATCCTATCTACAGGTCTCAATCTATTTGGATAAGGTTTGTATTGTCTCATCAATGATTCCCACACCTCAACATCTATGAAAGGATATTCGTAAAGCCTCTCAAGTACAGCGGACACTTGATTAACTGTCGGACATATCACTCCCAATCTTCCACCACCACCGAGAGCTTCCCAACACAAATGGATATAATTTTCCGGATCAGGAACATCAAGTAGTAAAGCATCAACATTGGAATGGTCAAATCCCATAGATATATCCTTTAATCTAAGCTCCACTCTGTCAGCTAAACCCCATTCAGTTAAATTGGTTAATGCCAAATTATAGAATTCTTCACGTCTTTCGTAAGCGTATATTCTCCCATTTTCACCGATGAGCCTTGCCATAGCAGCGCACATCGCACCACTTCCAACACCAGTTTCTATAACACGTACTCCGGGTTTAATATCCAATTTCATCAAAATATAGCTTGAGTCTTTTGGATAAATAATTTGTGTTTTTCTCTTCATCGAAAAAACATCGTCTATATAAGTTGGCGGAAGTATGTAATAAGACTTTTGCGTTTTACCAATCGTTACTATGTCACCAAACTCCTTACCAATTATCTCATCAAATTCTATTACACCTAAATGTGTACCCTTTTTCCCACCGCTTTCAACCTTTACTATAAATTTTTTGCCGTCTTCGCCGTAAAGTACTACTCTATCACCTGATTTTACCAAAACGTTCACCTCACAAGTATCAATTTATCGCTTCTCAAGAATAAGAGTTGAAAATAGAATAATAGAATAAACCAAACTTGCATTTTGAACACCTACAATGTCTAATATAAAGCTAAGAACAATAATAAGTATAAACGAAAGAAAGAAAAATTTCAATTTTTTTGTATCTGGCTTTAAAGAATCGTCTTCAATAACCACTGAGTAAATTATAAATCTTTCTGACTTCCCAGGAACAATATATCCTAATTGACTTAATAGAATTACTCCCCAAAGAAAGCCAACGAAAAACTGTAATCCCAAAATTATTTTTATATTAGCATAATTGAAAACCAAATAAGCTATAGAGAGAATTATAATCGCTAAATTTTGAACTTTTTTCTCTCCTACAATTTTCCTGAAATTATCGGAAAACAAAGAAATAAAGTAAGCAAATATAACTCCTAAGAAAAACACTAAAAGATTAATTGAACTAACCCTGAAGGAAAAATCTTTCAAGAAATTTAGGATGAAAAATTCATAAATATATATAAGAGACATTATTATCGCTTTCTTTATATCTTTTACTTCCAAATTATAAAATCTAAAAGTATCACTAATATTGTAATTATAAGAAGGTTTTTCCGATCTTGATAATGGTACTTTGTATTTTTTGTCTTCGACAATAAAGAAAGCTACTGTTAAAGCCGAGATAAGAAAAAGAAAACCTCCAACCGGAGTTTCAATTCCTAACTGAACTTTATCAGAGTTAAGCATATATAAATAAGCGGTTATACTTCCTACAATTCCCCATAATTTTATATGTAAAATCATTATGTTTCTAAAGTGATATACAATTTTATCCTTTACCATTCCGAAAAAAGCTAATGTGTACAAGAAAAGCCAAAAGTTGAAAAGTGCAATGACCATTAGTAATGGAAAAAGAGAAATATAAGACAACTTTTGTATAAGCGTGAGGTTAAAAGATGACAAAATACCAAAGATTATAAGATACGGTGTGCGTCTTCCTATTGCGCTCCTGGTTATATCGTAAAGATAAGTAAAAAACGGATAAGTAAAAGCAAAAATTATGAGTTCAGAAAACAAAAACACAGAAGAAAGCGTTACAGAGGCAGACCTTTCGATAAGCAATCTTGAAGTTGTTAATATGTAAACTAAAAGCATGAAATTTAGGCCAAATGACCCAAAAGAAAGAATAACAATATTCTTAACATTTTCAAAAAAATTCTTGTTATTTTCTTTCCCATTAACTCTCACACCGCTCACCCAACTTTTTATTATTAACTTTACTTAACTCATCGGTATCTTTCGACGGTGAATTTAAATATTTCAAAATTATCATCAAATATTCCCGCTTTAATCTTTGCAATTCTTATTTGCTCTTCTACTGTATCAACTCCTTCAATATCAGGAAGAAGAAGTCCTCGCTTCCAGCCTTTCTGTACAATTACTCCATATTTTTTCGGATCAAGTTCAGTAATACTATTAACTGGCTCAAACGGGCTTAAAATATCAACGTTGACAACAATATTATTTAATTCTTCAGGACTAACTGGTTCAAATCTTGGGTCTCTTGTAGCGGCTGCAATCGCGTTATCACGAATTTCAAGTGCCAAATTTTCCCTTACAGGCATAATCGTACCAATGCATCCCCTCAGAGAACCATCAAGCTTGTGGAGCGTAACAAACGCTCCTGCACGTCTTTCAAAGAGTTCTTTTGGTAAACTTTCGTGTGGTTCGATTACTTTGCTGTGTTTAATGTAATTTTCTATAACTTCGATAGCCCATTTTACATAAGGGTGTTCACCTATCATAAAATTCACCCCCGTTGCTGTCTACTCATGAGGTCAATTATTAACTGGACCTCACCAACTCCCATTTTCAAATTTTTCGCAATCTCAATAGGCTCCATGCCATTAAGGTACATTTCATATATTCTCTTTTCAACGTTATTTTCATCATTATTTTCTGAGTTATTCGATGTGTATTTTTCCTCAGAAACATTTTCATAAAGATTTTCTAAAATTTCGATATTCTTTTTAGAGTCCACAGAACTCCTTGTTTTCTCATTGTTGAAAGTTACCGAATTATCTTCAAATTCTATTTTTCGTCCTTCAGTCTTATCAATTTTCTCTAAGGACATCGCAGAAAAAGTTATATATTGGTCATTCAAAGCTTTTATAAGCTCTCTTACTTCGTCCATTTTTCTATCAAGCTGCTCAATTTTGGAATCAACAAAAACCCTAACTCTACCCATAAGTTCTATAAGTCTCTCTTCTTCCTCGTCGATGGCTGATTTTTCATGTTTTTTATTATACGTTTGAACTATAAATAATGACCACAAAAGCAACAATGAACCAATAGCAGAAAAAACAACAAGCCAATTTAGTATCCCCATCTTTATTCGCCCCTTTTATATTTTATCTCAGGGAAATATAATATATCATTTCCAGACCATACAACAAAATTCATACTTTGCGTCGTTGGAGTTGGTTCTACAGTAATTAGAACCGCATCATCAGGTAAATGAACTTTTAAATTTGCATTGCCAATCGCATTCATCTTTACCTTTCCCATATCAAGGATATATATTTCTTTACCACCTATTATTTCATTTTGAACCAAACCAGATAATGTAACTTTTTCTGTGATTTCAAGTATTCCTTCCCTTTTTCTCCAAGAAAAATCTACATCTAAGACCTTAATATCTTTACCTATCTCTTTGGAAACTTGAGAAAAATACTTTTCGAAAGTTTCCTTAGATGTTTCTTTATAAGTATTTATATATTCACTTTCTTTTTTCTCAGATTTGAACTTAAGTCCACTGACCGTAGTTATCGTCGCAATTTTTGAATAATCCGAGAAAATGTCGGAATCATAGTAAACTACGTCAAAATTAGGTCCTCTCATTAATAAAGTGATAATATCAACAGTCAAGAAAAATAAAACTACAAAAATCAATACGTATAAAACTGTACGATTAGGCAACAACATCTCTCCTTTTTTTTGGTTTTTTGAATGTCATCCTAAAATCACTAGCCAACTTAGATATAGCGTATATAATAATTAAAAACTCAAATCTTCCAGTAAACATACCAATTGTAAGCGTCCACATTGCCGTTAAAGGCATATTTGGCGATGTTATCCCAACAGATAATCCAACACCATCCATTGCGGAAGCAAATTCAAATAAAGAAAGTTCCAAGTCATAGCCATGTAATGTTAATGCAAAAGAGCCTATTATAAAAGCTATAATGTACAAAAATAATATAATAAGTGCTTCCCTAACATTTTCATTAGACAAAACGATCTGCTGCTCTCCTTTGTAAATTATACGTGTTTTAACCCTATTTTTAGGTAACAAAAAGCCTTTTATAGACTCCAAAATTGTGTTTAGGATAACCCATACACGGAATTGTTTAACACCACCTGATGTAGAATCCATATCGCCACCAGCTATCATTAAAACTATAAGTGACAATATCAAAGGTGAAAATGAAAGCCACTTCTCCTCGTTGAGTGGTAATGTTCCAAAACCGGTACCAGTGATGGCAGACGTTATTTGGAATGTCGTATACCTAATTGCTTGAAGAAAATCTTTAAAGTATTTTCCAATACCATTCACAGCTGTAATTATACTAAACACAGTTATCGAAATTATCATCAACCACGGTTCGCCGTTTTTTACAACAGCTTTCCAATTCCTTTTCCAAAACGCGTAGTGTATAGCAAAGCCTGTTGCACCAAGGAACATAAGTACAATGATTATTATTTCAGCAGCAAGGTTGTTAAACTCTCCAATGCTACCATTTCTCGTGGAAAATCCACCTGTCGCAAGGGCTGTCATAGTATGGTTCAAAGCTTCAAACCAGTTTAATCCCGCTAATTTCAATGCAATTGTACCAGCGATTGTATAAGCCACATAAATCTGTAAAATTATCTGTGTTGAGCGTCTTATGTTCGGCACAAGATTATCCGCCCTACCTTCAGCTTTGTAAAAGCCAACTCCTTTAGGACCTATAACCATCGAAAGCATCAAAAGAGCAAAACCTGCACCACCAACATACTGCGTGAAAGAACGCCAAAATAGAATTAGTTTTGAGATTTTTGTAACATCAGTATACATAGTTAGCCCCGTTGTTGTTAAACCACTTACGGATTCAAATACCGCTTGAGAAAAATTCAAATGCCCCTCCAACATATGGGGAATAGCAGAGAGTAATGCAACCATAATCCAAGTAAAAATAGTTAATACGGCGCCCTCTTTATAATTTATACTGCCAATATCTTCTCCTTTGATTAAGTAGCCAGACAAATATAAACAAAGAGCTGTAATTGCAGTAACAATAAAGCCGTTAATATGATTCAATTCCTCCGGATAGAAAAAACAAAAGATAAGTGGTACTAAAGCCATAAATGCGTATTGTATCATAATTATAGAAAAAACTTTATAAATTTTTGTGTATCTTTTTAGCAATTTTATTCCCTCCGTTAATTAAAGAAAAATCAAAAACTGAACAATTCCAAAGCTTGTTCTTTTTTTTCTTTGTTGCAAACAATTATTAGTTTATCCCCAGGTTCAATTGTAGTTTCGCCACGTGGGATAATAAATTCACTACCTCTAACAATTCCAACAACGATTATACCTTCTGGTACATTTATGTCACGGATGTTTTTCCTCAATATTTTGGCTTCCCAATCTATATCAATTTTTAAAACTATTGCTCCTTTTGAAGAAACCTCGCTTTCCAAAGATTCCACAACTTCGTTTTCAAAAAGCAGAGGTTCGATATTGCTCATTATTAAATCTGTTACTTTTAATATTCTTATACCATATTTCTCGAATAAATCTTCGTTCTCGGTGTTATTCAACAACGTGACAACATTTTTCACACCATAATACTCTTGAACCATTCTTGCTATAAAGAAATTCTTTCTATCTCTTTCCATTAAAAGTACTACTATGTCATCTTCCTCAATTTGTAGCTGGTCAAGGACCGCTTTGCTTGTTCCATCACCATTTATGATTTCCGCATTCAACGTTCTTGAATATTCTTTACAAAGTTCGATGTTTTTGTTTACGAAAAATACATCATATCCTTGAGCTATTAGTTTTTTTGCGAGAAAATAAGGAACTCGTTCGCCACCTATAATTATAACTTTCACCTTTTTTCACCTACCATAAAATCTGAAAGGTGCTCAATACCTTCAAGGATACTCCTTTCAAAGCTTTCAATTGCAAGGCTAACTGGTGAGATAACATTTATCCCACTTTTTTCAAAAAGATTAACATTTTCCCTGTTATTGACAAGTGAAAGAACGTTTGGTATGCCAAATATTTTTGCTCCGACAAGGCAAACAAAATAATTCGTTGTGTCATCGTCAGTAGTTGCTATCAATATATCAGCCTTATCAGCTTTAGCTCGTTCCATTGTTTCACGTTCTGTAGCATCACCAACAATTACAAACCCACCATAATCTTCGGGTAGATTTTCCGTCATTTCAGGGTTCTTGTCTACAATAGTCACATTAAATCCTATATTGGATAATCTATAAGCAACTTCCAGACCAACTCGACCACAACCAACAACTATCACGTAGAATTTATAATTAATCGTTCTCAACGTTTTCACCTCTTCTGTAACCTTTTTTATTAACGTCAAGAGCTAGTCCTGCTTCTCTGTGCCTTTGAGCAAGTTCGGTATTTCCTCTCTTTTCCAAGATTTCAGCCATAAGATAGTGTGGCATAGGTGAAGATGGCATTATAGAAAACATATGTCTCACAATCTGCTCAGCTTTTTCTAAATCTCCAGGGAAATTAGAATGGATAAACCCTTCCGCTTCTCTCAAATATCTTTCGAAACTATCCTTTCTTACTTCCAACAAACCTCTTATTTTTTTCTTTAGTTCATCCTGTGTAAAAGGCTTGGAAAGATAATCTATAGGGAAATATCTGCAAACTTCTACTATCTTTTCAGCAGTAACGTAAGCTGAAACGATAAGAACGGGGGTAAAAATTCCACGAAGTCTAAGTCTTTTAATGAACTCTATACCGTCCAATTCCTCATTATCCCCAAATTTTATGTCAGTTGTAATCAAATCGAACTTCTTTTTCTCACACACTTGGAGAGCCTCTTCCACATTTTCGGCTTCATCAGGAGTACATTCGAAAGATATTGAAATCATTTTAGAAATTAAATTTCTAACATGCTTTTCATCATCAACTACCAATACTTCTATCATTTTTTTATCGCCTCCCTTTGGAAATTATACCACAATTTTAATTTTCTTGTTCAGATTCATTGTATAATTGAAAAGCTAACCTATCTGTGAAAAGGAGGAGAAAGATTTATGCGGCTTAAAAGTTCACATTTGCGATTTTTAGTGATTATTCTTTTAACTTTAGTAATTCTTTCATTTGCGGATGTAGCAACATACATGAAAGGTGGGTGGGCAGACAAGGTTCTCTATATGATTATGATAGACCGATTTAACGACGGTGACCCATCGAACAATAACCAAGCAAACGTTGAATATAACCCAAAAGATGGCGCAAAGTACAGTGGTGGTGATTTGAAAGGTATAATCGATAAAATCGATTACATTAAAGGTTTAGGTGTCGATGGTATTTGGATTACACCTCCTATCGCTAACCAATGGTGGGATCCATGGGTAAATTACGGTGGTTACCATGGTTACTGGGCAAGGGACTTTAAGAAAGTTGATGAACACTTTGGCACACTAGATGATTATAAAAAACTAGCTGAAGTACTCCATAAGAGCAATATGTACCTCATTCAAGATATCGTAGTAAATCACGTCGGAAATTATTTTAGATTTAAAAACGGAAATTTCGAATTAAATACTGGGAGTATACCAACTTCAGCTCCAACACAATATCCTTTTAATCTAAACAATTACAACGACCCAGAACAACAGAAACGTGCAATTTATCATTGGACACCTGATATAAATAACTACAGTGACCCTGTTCAAAAATTGAACTATCAAATGAGTGGCCTTGATGACTTAAATACGGAAAATCCGGAAGTTATACAAGCTCTTAAAGATTCTTACAAATACTGGGTTCAAGAAGTTGGTGTCGATGGATTCAGAGTTGATACAGCCATGTACGTACCAAAATCCTTCTTTGACGAATTTTTCAACGCTCCAGATGGAATATTCAGCTTAAAAAAGAATTTTATAGCTTTTGGGGAAACCTGGCTCTCTTCTAAACCATATGAGTCGGAATCTGATAAAGAAATCGCTTCATTCTTTGACCACGGATTTAACTCTATGCTTGATTTTACACTTATGGAAGAATTAAGAAGGGTTATAAAAGGAGGACAACCCACGGATTTCCTTGCATACAGACTCGAACTAAGAAACGAGATATTGAAAAAAGGATTGCTTGTTACATTTATAGATAACCATGATATGGAAAGGTTTGGAAAGGGTGTTACCCCGAATATCACTCAACAAGCTTTGGGGTTAATATTAACATTACCAGGATTACCCGTGATATATTACGGAACAGAACAGTACTTTGAGGAAACACGCGCGTCGATGTTCAAAAATGGCTGGGGTTCTTTCGGAGAAGATCATTTCAATCAAAATAGCGATATGTATAAATTTATACAAGAAGCAATCAAATTCAGAAAAAATCATCCGGCAACACGTTATGGCGAGGTAAAGGTTCTTCTATCTGAAAAACGCTCATCTGGATTGTTAGTTTACACATTAAAATGTTCTGAAGAAGAATTATTCGTTGTACTTAACACATCTAACGAGCCAAGGATAACTAATTTTAAATCACCATATGAATCAGGCACCACACTTGAACCAATTTACAACATAGTGGGTGGAACAAGCACTCCTATAGTTGTTAAAGAAGGTGGATACATAACTCTAAGAATACCCGGAAGAAGTTTGACTTTATTCTCAATATCACCTGAAAAAAGCGATGTGTACACACCTAACGTTAAAGTCGAACTTGAAATGAAATCTGGCGAATCAATCTCGCAACTTAGAGAAATAAAAGGTGAAACAAACGCAAGAACTGTCTACTTATACATTGATAGAAAAGTTGAGAGCGAGCAGAAAATTGAGCCAAAAGACGGAAAGTTCTCATTCACAATTGACCCTATGAAATTCGACCCTGGCGAGCACATATTACTTGTCAGAGCGGTTGGAAAAACATTAAAAGATACTGTGTACACGGAAGAAATAAAAATAAATATAACCTTAGAAAAGAAAGTCCTTGCGGAAGTAAAAGACCCTATGGACGATGATTCAGGTCTAAATTATTCTTACGTTTACCCAACAGATGCAACATTTAAAAGGCAAATGGACATACTTGAGACAAAAGCTGAGAGTATAGGCAGTACTTTGGTTATCTCAATAAAACCAAGAGATCTCACAAAGAGCTGGGGACCTCCTTACGGTTTTGACCATGTAACTTATCAGATATTCATAGACGACCCAAATAAGAAAGGCGTAAGTTATCTCCCGTTGCAGAATTACGAATTTTCTGATTGGGATTGGGATTACGAAATCTTCGCAACAGGTTGGCTTAGTGCCATTTATACTGCAAAAGGCTCTTCGAAAGATAAATTTGGAACACAAATCGGTTCACCAGAAGTGTTCGTTGAAGATGGCTGGGTAAAGATAATTGTAAAAGGCGATTGGATCGGTAATCCATCTGATTTCACCAATTGGACAATATACATAACAAGTTGGGACTACGATGGAATTGAAAGTAAATTCAGACCATTACAACAAGAACCAAAGGCGTACATTATGGGTGGTGGAAATCCAAACGATCCACTGATTATGGACGATTGCTGGTTAGAAATTAAATAATAAAATAATCAAAACAAAAGCAAAGGCTGCTTAAAAGCAGCCTTTGTTTTTATTTCGCCTTCTTGTAAACTTTTGGAATTGTCGTTAAAGTAAGAACATAATCTCCTTTAACAATTCCAACTTCCACAAGCATCGCTATATTCGTATTTATTGAATTTATAAAAGATTTTGAAAAGAATGAAGTTATTATACCATCTTGATTATGGAATTCTAAATCAACACTTTCCCATTTAGATTTTCTAAAATCCAAACTTTCTGAAGTAGCATACCAACCTTTAACGTACTCAACTTCATCGTGTGTAACTATCTTTACACCATCATCGAGCATCTCCCAACTGAAATCTGGTAATTTTCTTTCAACGCAAAGTATAAAGAATGTTCTTATCGCGCTAAAAACTTCCATAGTATTCTTTAAGTTATGAACATCGTTTGGTATGAATCTGACATATTTAGGCTCAGACAAATCGTAAAAGTATAACTCAGAAGAATCTATAACCCAGTACGGATCGTTTGTACCAGCGATTATTAATTTCGGAACATTTATTTCATAGTAATATGGGTCAACCAATTTCACCAATTCAGGAACTTCTTCAGATTTTGCAACCATTTCGGTAAATCCATATTTTGTATAATCCCTTATCTGTTCACTAAAAGTTCCATAGTATTCAAGTTGTTTTTTCATTTGCTCCCTCATGTTTAAATTATCATACACTATAGGAACTATTCCCAAAACTCTGTTGTCAACTGCACCAGTTAAATATGTTGTCCACCCTCTCTTAGAAGCACCAGTTACAAGAAATTTTTCTATTTTAATCCCTTGAGATTTCAAAAAATCTTGTGTACAATCCATAGTGGATATCACACTTTTGACCATTGGTAAAAGTAATGGCCAGTCCTCTTCTTGAGTTTCAAAGTATTTCGCAAAAGTGTACGCAATAAGAGCGTCTTCACGCAAACCGAAGAGTGGTTGATTGGGTATATCAAATAAAATTATCAACGGCGCACCAACCAATTCTGCTATACCTAAGTATTTGTTAGCTTCACCAATTATATTTTTTGGCGCAGACCCGGAAACAAAAAGTATCGCTTCAGATTTATACAAAAGTTTTTTTGGTACATATATAACTACTTTGTGATTCCATTCGATACCTCGCCAAATCTGGCTTTTCATATCCAAAATAAATAATTTACCACCCACAATACTATTGGTAGAGGTGGTTAACTCATAAGATGGCTGCCCTGAACTTAGTATATATTCAGAGAGAGTTATTCCAAATATTACCGAAAAAACCGAGGCACTTATCAAAATAACTATCAATTTTCTCATGTATTATCACCTCCGCAAAAATTATATCACTAAATTATGGTATAATTGTGATAAAGAATCACATTAGAGGAGGTGCCTAAGATGAACAATTTCGTGTTTCATAACCCGACAAAGCTTGTTTTTGGAAAAGGTACGGTCGAGAAAATAGGCGAGTATTTAAAAAAAGATGGTATAAAGAAAGTACTTTTGCTGTACGGTGGTGGCTCAATAAAGAAAAATGGTGTATACGAAAAAGTTGTTAGATCTCTCACAGAACATGGCATTGAAAAAGTAGAAGTTTCTGGTGTAAGACCAAATCCGGTTTTATCAAAGGTACACGAGGCAATTGAAGTGGCACGAAAAGAACAGGTACAGGCTATTTTAGCTGTGGGTGGCGGGAGTGTAGTTGACAGTGCAAAAGCAGTTGCAGCAGGTTTTTATTATGAAGGCGATATATGGGACGCTTTTATCGGTAAATATAACATCAAAAAGGCTCTTCCTTTGTATGCTATATTAACAATGTCAGCAACAGGTACAGAAATGAACGGAAATGCGGTTGTTACAAATGAAAAAACAGGTGAAAAATTTTACTTTGGTTCAAAGTACACATACCCTGTACTTTCGATAGTCGACCCAACGACTCAATTTTCCCTTCCAAAAGAGCAAGTTGTTTATGGTGCTATTGATGCGATAAGCCACGTAATGGAATACTATTTCGATACTGTTGGCAGCTCTTTAATCGATAGAATTGACGAGGGAATAATAAAAACGCTCATTGAAACTACAGAAATCATATTGAAAGAACCAGAAAATTATGAAGCAAGGACGAATTATTGTTTGGCAACAACACTTGCGTTGAATGGTTTAACAGGCATGGGAACAAACGGTGGAGATTGGTCATCTCACGAACTCGAGCATTCTATCAGCGCATTGAAGCCAGAAGTTGCGCACGGTGCCGGACTCGCAATTATATTCCCCGCATGGTTAACTTATGTTAAAGATAAAATTTCTGACAAACTTATATCATTTGGAAAACACATATTAAATCTTAAAGATGAAATTACACCGGAAAGAACCATCAAAGAATTGAAAAATTGGTACTCTTCAATTGGTGCTCCTATAAGTTTAAAAGAAGTTGGTATAAAAAAAGATGATATCGATTTTCTTGTTGAACACGCTACTAAACATGCGCCATTTGGTACTGTTATTTCGTTAAATAAAGAAGATATTAGAAAGATTTACGAAATAGCGCTTGAATAAAAATTAAACTGAAATATTTAAGACATGGAGGGATTATAGTGACAGACCATTTAGAAAAACTCAAGGAGATATCAAAACAGTGTCGTGGCGACATACTCAAGATGACTTACGTTGCGAATTCCGGTCATCCCGGAGGTTCGATGTCTTCCATCGATATTTTAGTAACGCTCTATTCTTTTGCAAATGTCTTTCCAAAAGATCCTTGGAATGAGAATAGAGACCGAATAGTCATTAGCCATGGCCATATCTCACCAGGTGTTTATTCGACACTCGCAGCGTATGGTTTTGTAAACAGGGAAGAAGTAATCGCAGGTTTCAGACATCCAGCCTCAATATTTGAAGGACACATAACGCGTGGTATACCAGGTGTCGAGTGGACAACTGGAAATTTAGGACAAGGGCTTAGCGCCGGTGTAGGGTTTGCGTTAGCTGCAAAATACAAAAATAAAGACTATCACGTCTTTGTGGTCATGAGTGATGGTGAAAGTGCAAAGGGACAAGTGCAAGAGGCAAGAAGAACAGCAAGAAAGTACAATCTTGACAATCTAACAGTCATGGTAGATTACAACGATATCCAAATTAGTGGCCATGCTCATGAAGTAATGTACGTTGATATAAAGTCGGAATTTGAAGCAGCTGGATGGAGAGTAATAGAAATAGATGGGCACGACCACGAACAAATTCTTTCCGCTCTTAAAATAGCGAAAAACGATGGACAACCAACTGCTATAATTGCTCATACAACCATCGGAAAAGGCGTTGATTTTATGGAAGACAAACCTGACTACCATGGAAAACCATTAAGTAAAGATGAACTTGAGAAAGCATTACAACAATTAGGTATAGAAAACGACGTAGAAAAATATATAGAATTGAGAAAGAAATTGCCTGTTAAAGCTCATGAAAAAGTTAAACTTTCTTATGAGATAAATATAAATAACGGAGTTCCAAGGATATATGACAAATCAACAGATAATAGGAGTGCACTTGGAAGGGCTATCGCTGACCTTGCAACGATAAACGATAACGTTGTTGCAGTCGATTGCGACCTCAAAGGTTCTGTAAAATTAGATTTTCTTGATAAGGAAAGACCAGATAGAATCGTTGAACTTGGCGTTCAAGAGCATAACGCAGCAGCACTTGCGGGAGCCTTATCAGCTGATGGCATAGTTACTTTCTTTGCAGATTTTGGCGTATTTGGCGTAGATGAAACATTCAATCAACACAGATTAAATGCAATTAACAATACAAACTTAAAGGTTGTTGTAACACACTGTGGAATAGATGTCGGAGAAGATGGAAAAACACACCACGCACTTAATTATATAGGTGCCCCATTGGCATGGTATGGCTTTAAAGTCATCGTTCCAGCAGATCCAAACCAAACAGATAGAGCTGTTAGATATGTCGCAAGTCAATACGGCAATTATGTAATAGCGATGGGAAGAAGTAAACTTGAACCGATTAGAAAAGAAGACGGTAAAATTTTCTTCGATGAAAATTATAAATTTGAGTACGGTAAGATGGACGTTTTACGTGAAGGCAATGATGGAGTAATTTACTGTCTTGGGTCCGTCGTCCCAAACGTGCTAAAAGCTCATGATATTCTTAAATCAAAAGGCATAAATTTTGCAGTAATAAATGTTAGTTGCCCATATGATTTAGACGAAAATATTTTGAAAAAATATTCAAATTTCGTAGTTACTGTCGAAGACCATAACGTACTCAATGGATTGGGCAGTTTAATTGCTCAAAAATATTTTGAGCTTGGTATACTGCCAGGTAAATTCATAAAACTTGGACTTTCGGAATTCCCTGTTTCAGGCGACTCTAAATTGTTATTTGAAATTTATGGTTTGAGTGGAGAAAAAATTGCTGAAACAATTCTCGACAAACTAAGTTGTAAATAATAGAATAAATGTGCAGAAGGGTAACTTCTGCACATATTTTTAATTTTTTGTGAAATACTTGGATTTTTTGGAATTATCGTGTATAATATTAAATACAAAGATTAAATCTCTGGAATTTACGAATTTTGGAGGAAAATACATGCCTAAAAGTATGACTGGATATTCAAAAATCCAAACAATTGTTGATGATTATAAGATTACGTGTGAAATTAAGTCTCTCAATTCTAAGGGACTAAATATAGACGTCTCGTTGCCGTATTTTTTAAATTCCAAAGAACTTGACATTTTCTCAAAGGTCAAAGAGTACATAAATAGGGGTAAAGTTTCCGTTCGAATATGGTTAAGGTTCATTAAACCTATTCAAATCTCAGTTGACCATACATTAGTCAGAACTTACTATGACTTATTATCTGAAATTAGGGAAAACCTTAGTATACCCGTTCCAGTTGAATTGAGTCATTTATTAAGCTTTAGAGATATTTTTCAATTTGAGCTTTCAAACGAGGAAATTGAATCTGCATGGAATGCTGTCATTAAAGTACTTGACGATGCGTTGATTAAACTCATAGAAGAACGGAAAATAGAAGGGCAAAAAATTACAGCCGACTTGGTTAAAATGGTCAAAGAGATGGAAGAACTGGTTGAAAAAATCTCTGAAAAAGCAGATGATGTACCAAAATACGTTGCCGAAAAAATTCGCAACAACATGAAAGAAATACTTCCGGATGATGTTGAAATAAACAGAGAATTATTCGAGAACGCTGTAGCAATAATAGCAGATAGGGCTGATATTCGTGAGGAACTGACAAGACTAAAAAGTCACCTGCAACGTGTCGGAGAACTTCTGAAAAAAGATGAGCCAGTTGGAGATATGCTTAACTTTTTATCTCAAGAGATACAAAGGGAGTTTAATACTATCCTTTCAAAAAGCAGGTCATTAGAAATAAGTAATTTCGCGCTCCAAGGCAAATATGTAATATCTCAATTCAAAGAACAAATAATGAATATAGAATAATTTCTTCTAATAAACTTTAGAAATAGTAAAAACCCACAATACTTAGGAGGTGTTACCTATGTTTGGTTTAATCAACATCGGTTTTGGTAACGTAATTGCAGGTGACAGGGTCATCGCAATCGTTAATCCAGAAAGCGCTCCATTAAAGAGATTAAAGGAAGATGCAAAAGAAGAAGGTAAACTTATAGATGCAACATATGGTAGAAAGACAAGGTCAATACTCATAACAGACTCGAACCATATAATCCTAAGCGCAATTCAACCAGAAACAATTGCACAAAGATTCATTGAATCAATGGTTGAAATTGAAAAACAGCTCGAAAAAATAAGAAAGGGCTAAAGTATGTTCAGCAGTTCGATTGAACAAATTGAACAAGCTGAAATTTCAGAAGGCATATTATTTGTGATAAGCGGACCTAGTGGCGTTGGAAAAACGAGTATCATAAGGTCAGTTTTGGAAAGAGTTGACCGTGTTGTTTTTTCTATATCTTGTACAACACGGAAGCAACGTCCTGGAGAGGTCCATGGTGTTGATTATTTCTTTGTATCACATGAAGAGTTTCAGAAAATGATCGAGGAGAACAAATTCATTGAATGGGCAAGAGTACATGATAATTATTATGGAACCCCCGCTCAATTTGTTACCGAGAATATAAAGAAAGGCTTTGATGTTATACTTGATATAGATGTTCAAGGTGCATTAACAGTTAAAAAAAATTGGCAAGGTGCAAAATTTATATTTATCGCTCCTCCAAGTTATGGGATACTAAGTGAAAGACTTAAAAAAAGAGGTACAGAAACGGAAGACAAAATAAAAAGAAGATTGGAAACGGCAAAGAATGAATTAAAATTCATACCAGAATTTGAATACCTCATTGTAAACGAAGATCTTGAAGAATCCATACATAATCTCTCTTCGATAATATATGCTGAAAGGTTAAGGTATGAACGACAAAAAAACTTAACAAAAGTAAAAAAATTAATTAGCATTGATTAGTATTGATAAACATCGTTTAATATAATATAATCGTTTATGAAATATGTTAATATGGACCTGCGGAGGTGAGTAAACTTGAGTAAACTCGTTATACAATACGATAAATTACTTGAGAAAATTCCATATAAATACGCAATTCCTATCGTTGTTGCTAAGAGAGCCGAGGCAATAAATGACTTCGCTAAGCCTTTTGTTGAAACTCCGGATGGATACTCTGTAAGCATAGCCTTTAAAGAGCTTCAAGAAGGGTATTTAAGGATTAAAAATGAAGATATACTAAAAATACTCATACCAAATGTGAAATGAAATTTAGCAGAGGGACCAATGGGGTCCCTCTGCAGTTTTAAAAAAACCTAAAACAATAAAAAATTACAAATAAAGAATAAAAATCAAAAATTCCGTGGGGGTAAAAATTATGTGTGGTATAGCAGGGACATGGAACGTTGAAGATTCTTACAACGTTGTTCATGATTTATTATTAGCATTACAGCACAGAGGCCAGCAATCGGCTGGTATAGTAGTGAATGGATTCAAAAGCATCAAAGGCGAAGGACTTGTCGAAAATGTAATAACAGATGAAAAATTTATCCCTGGAAGTTGCGCTATAGGTCATGTCAGATATTCTACATACGGTTCTATAGACGAAATCCAACCACTTATCGCTCATACCTTCAAAGGAAGAGTTGCCTTAGCACACAACGGAAATATCGTCGATGCTGACGAAAGACGGAAATTTGTAATGGAAAATGGCGGTATATTCTCTACTACATTAGATTCGGAAATATTTATCCATTACTTTTCAATAGCCCCATACCGTAGTCCAAAAGATTCTCTCCAATGGACCCTATCCAGAATCAAAGCTGCATACTCTATTGTAATGCTCCACGATACTTTTCTTGCCGCAGCAAGGGATACATTTGGTATAAGACCTCTCTTCTATGGTAAATTCAACAACGGTTACGTTGTTGCCTCGGAAGATTCTGCGTTAAGTTCAATAGGATGCACAGACATCATAGAAATAGAGCCGGGGAGTATAGTTTTCTTCACAGATGGAAATTCTCCGGAAATAATTTATTTTGGTCAAAGAAACGATAGATTTTGCTCTTTTGAATTTGTTTATTTCGCACGTCCAGATAGTAATTTTTACGGTGTAAATGTACATGAGATTAGAAAAAAGCTTGGAATGAAACTTTTTGAAGAACATAAAGTGATTGGTGATGTTATCGTGCCTGTTTTGGATAGCGGATTTTCAGGAGCACTTGGATACAGCACGGCTTCAAAAATTCCGATAGATTATGGACTTATCAGGAATCATTACATCGGTAGAAGTTTCATTATGCCAAAAAACAGACAAGATATCGTTAGAAGAAAACTTTCTCCGCTTTCATCGGTTGTTCAAGACAAAGAAGTTATACTAATAGACGATTCCATTGTAAGAGGTACCACTATGAAAGTAATCGTAGAAATGGTAAGAGAAGCCGGAGCAAAGAAAGTTTACGTCGGCATCCATTCGCCAGCTGTTGTTGGACCATGTAATTACGGAATCGACACGTCAAGACGAAGTGAGCTAATAGCTTCCCAAAGAGATATAGAAAATCTTAAAGCGTATGTTGGAGCTGATAAATTATTCTACCTTTCTGTTGAGAATTACAAAAAAGTATTTGAAGAAAGCGGGGTGAAAGGGATATGCATGGGCTGTTTCGATCTGAACTACCCCGCATAGTTGTATGTGCTTCTGGAAGTGGAAGTAACTTTGAAGCGTTAGTAAAAGCAAGCCTAGAAAACAAACTTAAAGCAAAAATAGAATTATTAATTGCCGATAAAGAATGCTACGCAATAGAGCGGGCAAAACGACTTGATATACCATTTGTAAAGCTAAATAAACCTTGGTATGTTCATTTCGAAGAAGTGTTGGATAACGTTAAACCGGATTTGATTGTTCTTTCAGGTTTTATGAGAATAATACCGGAAGATATAGTAAAAAAATACTTTCCTAAAATTGTTAACATACACCCATCGTTACTTCCATCTTTTCCCGGTAAAGAAGGTATCAAACAAGCGTATGAGTACGGAGTTAAGGTTACTGGCATAACAATTCATTTTGTCGATAGTGGTGTTGATACAGGTCCAATAATTTTCCAAAAAGCTATAGAAGTTAAAGATGAATGGTCCTTTGAGCAATTTGAAGAAGAAATCCATAAGCTTGAACATGAATATTATTGGCAAGTTATTGAAAAACTACTTTACTCGGATTACAGAATAGAAAATAGGAAGGTTCTTTTTAATAAAAACTATTAAAAACATTAAAACGTGGGGGGAAGTAAAGATGGATGAATTAAGAGAACAAAAAACATTGGTAAATCTTGGAAATGTAGAATTAGGAAAAGATAAGATTGAACTTCACAAAAATAGTGTTGAGTTACGCTACGGAGAAAACTCACACGAAAGAGCATACGTTTACGGAGAGTTATCATTTGAAGTTTTACACGAAGGTAAACAGCTATCCTACAACAACATATTGGATGCGGAAGCTGCTTGGGTACTCGCAAAGAACTTAAAACTTGTGGGTGGTGGTGCTTGTGTTATCAAACACCAAACACCGTGTGGTACCGCGTATTTAAAGAGCTTTGATGAAGCAGATAAGATAGAATGCATTAAAAAAGCTATAGAAGCTGATAGCGAATCAGCTTATGGTGGGATATTAGCAACAAGTTTTGAATTCACATTGGAGATGGCAAAATCTATTAAAACATACCTTGAAGTTATCGTTGCACCTGATTTCACAACTGATGCAATTGAATATCTCAGCAATAAAAAGGTACGACTTATAAAACCAAAAGAGTATACACCCTACGCTGGCAAAGTGGCATTTGGTGGGCTTGTCGTTTCTGAAAGAAAGTTTGAAGGCGAACCTGAATTGTTATTTGGTGAACCATTCAATTTAAACGAAGTAAAATTCACTCTCATTGTTGCCGAAGCAGTTAAATCAAACGCAATAGTCCTTGTTAAAGATGGTGTTACAGTAGGCATAGGCGGTGGGCAACCATCGAGAAAAAGATCTTGCCGGATAGCAACCACTTTAGCAGGTGAAAAAGCATATGGTTCAATAGCGGCTTCTGATGCGTTCTTTCCGTTTACAGACGGGCTTGAGATACTTATAAACGCAGGAGTTAAATGTGTTGTTGCTCCGCTTGGCTCTATACGTGATGAAGAAGTATTGGAATTTGCAAAAAGTAAAGGGATAACGTATTATAAATCACCTATCAGAGTTTTTAGGCATTGAAACTAAATGAAAAATCGAAGAGGGGTAATAACAATGGAGAATTTAAAGGAGAAAGTAAAGAGGATTTGCATACTTGGAAGCGGTGGTAGGGAATACGCAATAGGATGGGCATTTAAAAAATTTGGATTTGATGTGTATTTTTATCCCGGTAATGCTGGAACAAAAAATATAGGAAAAAATATTCAAATAAATAACTTTGACGAATTGAGCAATTTTGATATGGTCATTCCTGGCTCTGAAGAGTTCTTAGTTAAAGGCATAGCGGATGGAAAAGCAAATGTTTTTGGACCTGATTCAAAAGGTGCGCGATTAGAAGGTTCAAAGTGCTTTGCAAAGACGTTTATGAAAAAACACGGCATTCTAACCGCAAATTTTCAAATAGCAACTGACGAAATATCTCTATATGACGCTCTAAAAGCATTCAAACCGCCTTACGTGATAAAAGCCGATGGCCTTGCACAAGGTAAAGGTGTCGTAATCTGCGACACTTTCGATGAAGCTATGGATATTGGGCAAAAACTAATCAAAGGGCAACTGATACCGAATGTAAAAGGTCCAGTAGTTGTGGATGAATTTTTAAAAGGTTGGGAACTTTCGGCAATAGCAATTGTAAATGGTACAGATTTTGCTTTGCTACCATTTACAAGAGATTATAAACGCGCGTTTACAAACAACGAAGGGCCCAATACAGGTGGTATGGGGGCATTTGGTCCTGTTGAAATTGATAGCAAGTTGAAAGAGAAAATCAAAAATCTATTTTCAAAAACCCTTAACGGTTTAAAAGAAGATGGCATATATTACCGTGGTTTTCTCTACATAGGCTTGATGATTGTAAATGATGAACCTTATGTCTTAGAATACAATGTTAGATTAGGCGATCCGGAAACTGAAGTAATTGTCGCAATGGATCCAGGAAAATTTGTTGAAAATATATTAAAAGCATTTAATAATGAAAGATTCGAAGAATACACACCAAATAATTATTCTGTAGATGTTGTTTTGGCATCGCAAGGATATCCTGAAAATCCTATGAAAGGTCAGGAAATCTATATAGAAAACGATGAATGCGAAGACTGGATGATATTTTACGCAGGAGTTACTGAAAAAGATGGAAAATTACTCGTTAATGGTGGAAGAGTCTTGCATTCAATTGGCATTGGAAAAACACTTTCCCAGGCACGTGAGAAAGCATATAGAAATATAGAAAAAGTGAAATTCGAAGGAATGTTTTACAGAAACGATATAGCGCTTTATCAAGGAGAGTGAGTACAATGAAATACACTTATTCATCTTCAGGTGTAGACGTTACAAGAAACGACGAGTTTACAGATTACATAAAATCGATTATTAACTTTCCAGACTGGGTTATGAAAGAACCAACCGGTTACGCAACGATACTTAATTTTACAAATCCACCAGTCGTTTTAACAGCTGATGGAGTTGGTTCAAAACTCCTGCTCCATATAGAACATCAAAGATGGAACGATGCAGCAAAAGATTTGATTGGAATGAATTACAACGATATAATTTGCACAGGTGCTATTCCTAAGGCTTTTGTAGATTACTTAGGTGTACACCACATAGACAAACCTCACTATGAGTTCATAAAGTCCCTCAAAGAAGAACTCGAAAGACTAGATATGGCTTTAGTTGCGGGAGAGACTGCAGAAATACCTTCAATTTATACCGAAAAAGATTGGGATGTCGCAGGTTTCTGCGTTGGTGTACTTCAAAGAAGAATTCCTGTAGAAAGCGTAGAATTCGGTGATGTCATAATAGGCCTCAAAGCAAGTGGATTTCATTCAAATGGGTGGTCTTTGATAAGAAAGATACTGTCAGATGAAAATATAGATATAAGCAATTTACCATTTGATTTATTAGCTGGAACAAAAATATACAAAGAAGTACCAAAAGTATTCGACAAAGTTAAAGCTATAGCGCACGTAACCGGAGGAGGAATACTAAGAGCGCTTAGAAGAATAATCAAAGATAAAGGCTGGAGTATTTCAATTAAATTACCAGAATACATAAAATGGATATTAAAATACGTAGAAACTGAAGAAGCGTTAAAAACATTCAACATGGGCTATGGAATGATATTAGTTACAGATGAAAAAAATGCAGAAGAAGTTGCTAGCGAGTGCTTTGGAGATATAATAGGAAGAGTTGATGAAAAAAGGGAAATAACATTATTTTAGTAAAAAAACATAAGTTGTGGTATAATCTTTAGTGTACATAACTATACTGCACTTAGGGGGCGATTTTTTGAAAAAAGGTGTTTTGGTAATTTTAGGTATTGTTGTTGTTATCTTAATTATAGTGTTTTGGATAATCGGTGCGTATAACAAAATGGTCGCTTTGGAACAAAATGTTAATGAAAAGTACAGTCAAATTCAAAATCAACTCCAACGTCGGCTTGACTTGATTCCAAACCTTGTCGAAACGGTCAAAGGTTACGCAGCTCAGGAAAGAGAAATCTTTGAAGCCATAGCAAACGCAAGAGCAAAACTTGCCGGTGCGCAAACACCTCAAGAACAAGCAACAGCAGATGCCGAACTTTCGAATGTGCTATCGAGATTACTTGTTATCGTTGAAAATTATCCAACGTTAAAATCAGATGCAAATTTCAGACAGCTCATGGACGAACTTGCTGGGACAGAGAATAGAATAGCAGTTGCAAGAAAAGATTACAACGAAGCGGTTAAAGAATACAACACATTGATCAAAAAATTCCCATATTTCTTAATTGCCGGTAGTAGATTTACAGAAAAACAGTACTTTGAAGCAAAACCAGGTGCAGAAAACGCACCAGAAGTAAAATTCTAATAGATAGCGAAAATTACCAAATTATAAAATCAAAGCCCAGGGTTAACCTGGGCTTTATGTTTTTAGCTTGTTTTTAGCTATACAAGTTTAACTTATAAGTGTTATAACATTTGGTATGAAATATTCTTCAATAACTGCATAAAGCGCACCATATAAGTAAGTATCATGTGTAAAGGTTGCTGGCAGAACTTTTAATATACTTGCTGAATGTTCAAGCACTTTCGATTTCAATTTGTATTCCAAATCTTTGTAAAAATCCAAAGGCAGTCCCGACAATTCACCACCAACTATAAGGTACTCTGGATTTATAGAATTCACTATATTCATAAGTGCTTTAGCTAATAGTTCGATGTATTCTTGCATTCTTTTATCCTTTCTTAAGTACAAATCGCTCAGGTATTTTCCCCAATCTTTTTGCAACTTACCAAAGTATGAGGTGATAGAAACGTAACCTTCCATGCAACCGTTGTTCCCACAACGGCACTTGATATTACTACTTAAATCAAATATCGTGTGACCAAATTCACCAGCTGTAAAAGACGGACCACGGAATATATTTCCATTTATCCACAAACCTGTACCAAGTCCCTCTCTAATTGTTACAAAGACAGAACTTTTTGATTTTCTCACTTCTTCTCTTTGAAACGCTTCCGCTATCATCGCAAGATTTGCTTCGTTATCTGCGTAAATTACCTTTTCTGGAATCTCTATTTTTATGTTTTTCCACCCTTTGCTTGGTACAAATAGAATAGTATCGTTATCTGTATCAACCATACCGGGTATGGAAAACGCAACTACCTCAACATCGTTATAACTTTTTGTTAATGAATTAACGTTATCAATTATCTCATCAAAACTATTTGGTGTCTTCCCCGATTCAAGTTTTACAAATTCTCCATTCGCCATTCCAAGAGCATAATTTGTATTTTGAGCGCCAATATCAACTAATAAAACTTTTAGTGCATCTGGATTTATTGCTAATCCTATTGATTTCCTTCCAACACCAGTTTTTTCTTCTAAACGACTTGTTTCAGTTATCACGCCTCTTTCGAGAAGTTGAGTAACGCACCTTGTAACAGTACTCGGAGATAGCCCTGTTATTTTCGTAAGACTAACACGATCTATCGTTTTGTTGTGAAATATCGTTCTTAATATAAGAAAGTAATTGTTTTCTTTCATTGTTGAGTGTAGTATTTTTTTCAGAAATAATTCCTCCCAAAGAAATATATTTATCTTTCAGCTAATTTTAGCTAACTTTGCTTCTTGTCTTGATATCAAAGACAACAGCAAATACCAATACAAGTCCTCTAATTATGTATTGTAAAGATATACCAACACCTAACAAATTCATACCGTTGATAAGTGAAGCCATAACTAATGCACCGATAAGTGAGTTCGCTACTTTACCAACTCCACCAGCAGCAGAAACACCACCAACATAAGCAGCAGCAATTGCATCAAGTTCAAACAAAGTACCAGCGTCTGGGGTTGCTGATTGCAATCTTGACGTGTACAAAATCCCAGATATTGCAGTCAAAAATCCCATTGAACCGAACACAAAAAGTGTGATTTTTTTAACATCTATGCCACTAAGTTTTGCCGCTTCTGGATTTCCACCAACTGCGTATATGTGCCTACCAAGTACAGTCTTAGTCGTCATAATATGGTACACAAAAGTTATTAGGAGTGTTATAACAAATGTCCAAGAAAGACCATTATAATTTGCCAATACCCAAAATACATAAAATATTATTGCGCTAACAAAAAGTATTTTCAAAATAAACATTCTCATCGAAAGTACTTCAAAGTTATATTTTAACTTGTTATTTCTAACTTTTATTTCATTCAAAATGTACAAAGTAACTATAGCCAAACCCACAACTATCGTTAAACCATGCAATTCACCAATTTTAAACAATTCCGGTATGTATCCATTACCTATTTGGTTAAAATTATCGTTCATTACAATAATTGTACCTGTACTTTGCGTAAATAACAAGAGAGCACCTCTGAAAATCATCATACCTGCAAGAGTAGCAACAAATGCAGGCAATCCTACATTTGCAACTAAAAATCCATTCATAAGCCCAAAGATAGTTCCAAGTCCAATTACAATAAGAATTGTGGGTATAACAGGCAAACCATCTCTAAGCAACCTTGCAGCTATTGCACCTAAAAAACCTGCCATAAATCCAACTGATAAATCGATATGGCGTATAACTATAACAAGTGTCATACCTACAGCAAGAACAGCTATATACCCCATTTGATTGAAAAGGTTACTTATATTTCTTGAAGAAAAGAACAAACCATTTGTAAGAATAGTAAATATTGCCATTATAAAACCAAGTGCAATGTACATCCCGTACTCACGTATATTCTTTTTCAAAAGCACTTTTAGTTCACCAAAAAATCCCATACTGCATCCTCCTTTTTTATTTTTAATCAATAAAATTAATATTCAACAGCCATTGCCATTATCTTCTCCTGAGTTGCCTCCGTTCTGTCAAGTTCACCAACTATTTTTCCTCCAGACATAACGTATATCCTATCACTCATACCGAGAACTTCTGGTAATTCAGATGAAATCATTACGATACTCATTCCTTCTTCCTCAACTAATTTATTCATCAGTGCGTATATTTCATATTTGGCACCAACATCTATACCCCTTGTTGGTTCATCAAGGATAAGTAATTTTGGCTTAACAAACAGCCATTTTGAAATTGCGACTTTCTGTTGATTTCCACCGCTCAAATTCATAACCTTTTGTTCAACTGTCGGCGTTTTAATCCTTAGTGATTCCTTATATTTTTCAGCAATGATTATTTCTTCGTTTTCGTCTATAAATAAGCCTTTCTTTAACTTATTTAACCCTGCAAGTGTAGTATTTGTCTTAACATCGAAATCTAGAATCAACCCAAGTACTTTTCTATCTTCTGAAAGGTATGTAAAACCTGATTTTATAGCTTCGCTCGGTGATTTGAATCTTCTCCACTGACCATCAAAGTACATCTCACCCTCAACTTTGTAATCTTTTGCATTTCCAAATAAACTTAAAGCAAGCTCTGTACGTCCTGCTCCCATAAGACCTGCAATACCGACAATTTCACCTTTTCTAACGTACATGTTAGCATCTTTAACAACATATCTATCAAGCTTTGGATCAAAAGCCTTCCAATTCTTTATCTCAAAAATTTTCTCACCAAATTCTCTTTTCTTTCTCTTCGGATAAATATCTTCAATTTCTCTACCAACCATGTATTTAATTATATTTGCTTCTGTAAATTCTTCTTTTTTATCAAGGTATGCAACCATTTTTCCATCTCTGAGTACAGTTATACTGTCGGCAACTTCTATAACCTCTTTAAGCTTATGGGATATTAATATAGATGTTACCCCATGGTTTTTCAGATCTTTTATTATTTTTAAAAGATTTTCGCTGTCGTCTTCATTAAGCGAAGAAGTAGGTTCATCTAAAATCAGTAATTTAACATTTTTAGTAAGCGCCTTAGCTATTTCCACTATCTGCTGGTGGCCAACTCCAAGGTCTTTAACTTTTCTTGAAGTATCTAAATCTGGCTTTATTTTCTGGAGCACATCAATTGCTGATTTGATTGTTTTGTTCCAATCTATAAAGAGTTTATCTTTTATCTCATGACCAAGGAAGATATTCTCATATACAGTAAGTTCTGGAATCAACGCAAGCTCTTGATAAATAGTTACAATACCGACTTTTTCGCTATCATGGATATGCTTGAATTTTTGGACTTTACCATCAAAGATTATTTCACCATCGTATTCACCATAAGGATAGAAACCACTAAGAATTTTCATAAGTGTTGATTTTCCCGAACCATTTTCACCAACAAGGCAATGAATCTCTCCACGTTTCACTTTGAAATCAACATTATCAAGGGCTTTCACACCCGGAAAAGTTTTTGTTATCTTTTTCATTTCAAGTATGTACTCACTCATCCCCTAACTTCACCTCACATGTCAAATTTTTCAATATCTTCGATATAAAAAGTTTCTTATTAAATTTCTGAGAACAAGGTGGCGGTGTTTCACGCCACCTTGCTCAAATTATGAATTATAGCAAATTTTTATTACCATTTGAAATCTGAAGATTTGTAGTACCCTGAATCGATAAGTATTTTCTTAACGTTGTCCTTTGTAACAACTTGAATTTCTGATTGGATTGCTGGTACTTTAATTTTTCCGTTGTCATATGTTGCTGTTGTTGTTGGTTTCTTACCTTCTAAGAGAAGTTGAGCAACTTTTATTGCGTCGCCAGCAAGTACTCTTGTATCTTTGAATACTGTCATCGATTGTTTTCCATCGATTATGTATTGTACTGATGCTTTTTCTGCGTCTTGACCCGTGATGTAATATGCCTTAACATCTTTATCTGTTCTGAAGGCATCGGCTATAGCCCTTGCTGTACCATCATTTGGTGCAAGAATGTAGACTGTTCCTTTATCCGTTGCTTTTGCTCTTGTAAGGTCATCCTCAGCTTTCTTCTTCGCAACGTTAAAGTCCCAGTTTGTTGTTACTTGACCTATAATTCTTGCCATTTCATCTCTCGTTAAATCTTTCTTATTTTTAACCTTTTCTGCTTCACTGGAGTTTATAATTCTAAAAGTACCCTTTGCAATTTCTGGTTGGAGAATTTCCCAAGCACCTTGGAAGAATAAGAATGAGTTGTTATCCGAAAGTGCCCCTGCGTAGAGATACAATGGATTATTCTTTGTCCCTGATTTTACATTTTGAACAAGGAATCTACCCATTGCTCTACCAACTTCAACACTATCAAATGTTACATAGTAATCGACTGCTGATGTGTTCATGATAAGTCTGTCATAAGAAATAACGTAGGCTCCTGATTTCTTTGCAAGTTCTGCCGATGCTGCTGCCGCAACCGCGTCGTGTGGACAAATAATTATAACTTTCGCACCTTTTGAAAGTAATGCTTCAACGTTTTCTCTTTCCTTAGCCGGTGAACCTTGGCTGAATAAAATTTCAACAGAGTACTTCGTGTTTTTCAAAAGTTCTCTAAACCTTGTTTCGTCTTGAATCCATCTTGGTTCGACGTTAGTTGGAAGAACTATACCAACATCAACTGCAAAGTTTAAAACCGCAGAAAGTAACAATACTGAAAGAATACCTAATAGCCAAAACTTTTTCATAACTTCTACCTCCCTGTTTTTAGTGTGGGTATATCACAATTTCGTTGTCAAAAATATACCATATAAAATCTGTGAAACAAAATACAGCATACCTGAAAATATTTCTTTCAGAAAGAAATAAATTATCCAAAATTAAATAAATCTTCAAATCTCTATTTTTTTCATGATTTTTCATAGTATTCAATATATTCATGGTATTTAAAACAACTACGATGATTTACTTTACGTAAAATTTCATTCGAAAAATTTGTTTATAAGGTGTATAATTGTATTGGATAAATTATTTAAAATCGTTAAAGAAAGGGAGATAGGTATGAAAACTGAGAAAGTTGATTTGCTATTTGCCGAAATAGGTTCAACAACAACTGTTTTAACAGCTTTCCATTTTGGAATTAAACCTAAAGTAATTGCACAAGCCGAACATTGGACAACTGTGAACGAAGGCGATGTAACAATAGGTATAGAAACTGCGTTGAAGAAGATGGAAGAGAAAATAGGTAGTAAAATTTCGTGGGAAAAATTTGCTGCAACAAGTAGTGCAGCTGGTGGGTTAAAGATGACCGTTCACGGTCTTGTGTACGATATGACTGTTCGGGCTGCACGTGAAGCTGCGCTTGGTGCTGGTGCGGTAATAAAGTACGTTACTGCCGGAAAGATGGACGATTTTCATTTGAAGAAAATTCTATCTATCCAACCAAAGCTCATCTTATTAGCCGGTGGCGTAGATTATGGTGAAAGCGAGACTGTGGTTCATAACGCAAAAATGCTTGCAAAACTTGATTTAGATGTTCCGATAATTTACGCAGGTAATGTTGCAGCAGCTGAGCATGTAGAGTATATATTATCAAGCGCCGGTAAGAAAGTTTACATCACAGAGAATGTTTACCCAAGGATAGATTACTTAAACGTTGAACCAACTAGGAACGTTATAAAAGAGGTCTTCGCAGAGCATATAATCAAAGCACCGGGAATGGAAAAAATAAAAGATATGGTCAATTACGAAATTATCCCAACCCCTGCAGCTGTTATGAAAACAACAGAACTTGCATACGAACATTTCGGTGATTGTTTAACAATAGATATCGGTGGGGCCACAACAGATGTCGATTCAGTCACAGAAGGTTCTCCAGAAATTCAGGAGATGATGATTTCACCTGAACCGTTTGCAAAAAGAACTGTTGAAGGTGATTTGGGCTTGTATGTAAACGCACATAACGTCATAGAAATGATGGGAGAAGAAAATTTGAGAAAGCAATTTGAAGATTATGATGAACTATTAAGTAGAATTAGTCCATATCCACAAGGTGACAGGGATGAATATTTTATAAGTAAACTTGCAACATTCTGCGTGCAACAAGGTATAAGAAGACACGCGGGAAGTAAAAAACATCTTTACACACCAACAGGAAGAAAAACAATAGCAGAAGGAAAAGATTTAACGGCAGTTAAATATGTCTTTGGTACTGGTGGATTTCTTTCAAGGTCAAAATATGCAAAAGAAGCCCTTGAAAGTATCAGACATCTTTCTAGGTTGCATCCAATGGAGCTACTTCCGTCAGAAAATATTAAATTATTTAGGGATGAAAGGTATATATTTGCCGCAATTGGTTTAATAGCAAGCAAAATAGACAAAGATATCGCTAAAGAATTGTTGATAAACGATGTAAAAGAATACTAAAAAGAATACTAATCTCATGGAGGTTGCAGTTATGGGAAATATGGATGAAAAAGTCTTAGTAATTAAAACGACTGATGTTGAGAGATTATGTGATGGAAAAACGGGAGTTGTCAAAGTACCAGAAGACGAATTTTTAAAGGTCTTAAAAAATGGTTTTTTCGTTGAGCGTTCAATTGCAGAATACGATGAATCCACAAGGCAAGTAATTCCATACATTGTTTTGAAAGAAAATGATGAATATATATTTTTTAAAAGAACAACTAATCAAACGGAAAAACGGCTCCATAACTTAATAACTTTGGGTGTTGGTGGTCATTTAAACGTGGAAGATTCAACTGACCCTGTAGAATGTTTGAAAAATGGTCTATGGAGAGAATTAAAGGAAGAAGTGAATGTTTCCGTGGAAAACATCGAATATATTGGATTGATAAATGAAATTGAAAATCCTGTAAGCCGTGTCCACGTTGGTGTTTTGTATATAGCGCATGTTAAATACCATGGTCTTGCCGAACCTGAGAATTTTATAGAAATTCGTTCGAGAAAACTATCCGATTACTTAGAGGAGATGGAAGGATGGGCGAAAGTTACCGCATTGTACTTAGAACATATGCAAAGTTAAATCTGTGCCTTGATGTTTTAGGAAAAAGGCAAGATGGATATCATGAGATAAATTCTCTTTTTCAAAACATTTCACTATTTGATGAGATGGATATAACGTTATCCGATGGCAAAGGTAAGTTATTAATTAACTCAAATGTTAATATAGGAAACAACATTCTCAATTCCGTATGGGAACTAGTAAATTGCGATAACAAAAATGTTTATGTAAATTTACAAAAAAATATTCCTATGGGTGGTGGACTTGGCGGAGGCAGTAGCAACGCAGCAGGTTTTATAATAGCACTTGAAAAAGTTGGAATAATATCAAAAGAGCAGTCACTAAAAATTGCACAAAAAGTTGGAAGTGACGTACCATTTTTCTTGTTTGGAGGTACAGCTATCGTTAAAGGAAGGGGAGAAGTTATTCTTCCAGTTGAGCCTTTGACAAATTTTGGTAAATTCAAAGTCGATTTGCACTTACCAAATTTTTCTATCTCTACAAAAGAAGCGTACAGTAAACTCAAAGCGGAATGGTTTGGAAAAGCACCAATTACACCAGAAGAATTGTACGATTTTTACAAAACACGAAATTTCGAAATGATTAAAAAAGGTACATATAATATCTTTGAGAGAGTAATACCAATGGACTTGCTTGAAAAAATCGAATCCTTGAGAAGAGATTTTCCAGCAGCACTTACGGGTTCTGGAAGTACTTATTTTGCTTTAAAAGAAGATGGGAAGTATTCTTTTGTTCCAAAGGGGGTCGAGATAAATGCCTTTGAGAAAAGTTAGAGTTGAAGAACTAGCTTTTGATAGCAATATGTTGGGAAACATAAATTCGACTGAGGACATAAAAGAAGTTCAGTCATTTATTGGTCGTGAGAAGGCAGTTAAAGCTCTAAGATTTGGACTTGATATGGAAAGAGAAGGTTACAATATCTTCGTTGTTGGACCTTCTGGAACAGGAAGAAAGACTTTCGTTAGGCATTTTGTAAATGAATATGCACAGAGAAAACCAGTTCCACCTGACGTAGCTTACGTTATGGATTTTGAAAATCCGATGAGAGCAAAAGTGATATTCTTACCATCAGGAAAAGGAATAGATTTAAAAAAGGATATGGAAAAACTTGTTGAAACACTCACTGAGAAGATAACAAAAATATTTGAAAGCGAAGATTATAAAGCAAGGCGGAGGGAAATAGATTACGATTTTGAGCAACAACAGGAAATATTCACCCAAGAATTGATGCAAAAAGCATCGGCTCTTGGATTTGCAATAAAAATAACATCAACAGGTATTAACTATTACCCTGTTAAAGATGGGAAGATATTAAAAGATGAAGAATTTGAAATATTAAGTGATAATGAAAAAAGATATTACCAAGAAAATGAAAAAAAGGTTGAACTCCTGATAGATGCAGCAATTGAAAATGTTCGAAAGCTTGAAATTAAATACAAAGAAAGGATAAGAGACTTAAACCGATACGCCCTATTATTTGCAACAGAGGAACTTTTTTCTAATATCGAAAAGAAATATCCATACAGTGATGTAATTGAATTTATCCATAGAATAAAAGAAGATATAATTGAAAAAGTTACTTCATCAAAGAAAATCCAAGATTTAGAATACTATTTCAAACGTGCATATTCAATTAACTTGATAGTCGATAACTCCGCTTTGAACTCAGCACCTGTCGTCTTTGAAGATACACCCACTTATCACAATCTTTTTGGAAAAATAGAATACATAGAACGAGATGGTATGTTATATACAGATTTTGGTCTTATAAAACCGGGAGCACTACACATTGCAAATGGTGGGTATATAATAATCGATGCTCAAGAACTTCTTGTTCATCCATTCGTTTGGGATAGACTGAAAAAGGTGCTCTTTTCGAAACAATTAGAAATAGAAAATATAGATACGGCATACGGCTATTCAGTTATCGCATCTCTGCAAACTGACCCTGTTCCGTTAAAATTAAAGGTCATTTTAATAGGTACTCCCGAAATTTACGAAATTCTATACGAATATGACCCAGATTTTGAAAAACTCTTTAAAGTAAAAGTGGAACTCGATTGGGAAATCGATACAACTGTAGAGAATGTTAAAGATTTACTTTCTTTTGTTGCAGATTATGTGAAATCAAAAGAAATATTGCCATTAAAGAAGAGCGCACTTGAGAAAACAGTTTGGTATTCGATGAGACTCTCAGGTGATAAAACAAAACTTTCGATGAGATTAGGTTCTATAATTGATTTGATAGAAGAAGCCAATTATTTTGCAAACGAAAGAAATTCCAAATATATAGACCATGAAGACGTAAAAAAAGCATTAAAAGAACGAGAAGAACGAATGAAATTAATTGTTGAAAAATACGACGAGATGTTTAAAAAGGAAGATATAATGATGGATGTCTCAGGTAGAGTCGTTGGCCAAGTAAATGGACTCACCGTTGTAAACTTTGGCGATTACGAATTTGGATTGCCTGTAAGGATAACCGCCAAAACGTACCTTGGTACGTCTGGAATATTAGACATACAAAGAGAAGCAGATTTAAGCGGGCAAATTCACAGTAAAGCGGTTATGATACTAACTGGTTACCTTGGAAGTAAGTATGCAAGAAAAGTCCCATTTTCTGTAGGGGTTTCCATATCCTTCGAACAAGTTTACAGTTATGTAGAAGGCGACAGTGCATCACTAGCCGAGGTTTTAGCGATAATTTCCGCACTTTCAAAAGTCCCATTAAAACAAAATATAGCAGTCACTGGTTCAATTAATCAACATGGTCACGTTCAACCTGTTGGCGGTACAACACAAAAAGTTGAAGGATTTTACAGAATTTGTAAACTCAAAGGTTTAACAGGAACACAGGGAGTTATAATTCCTAAGGCAAATGTTAGAAATCTTGTGCTCGATGATGAAGTGATTGAAGCTATAAGGGAAGGTAAATTCCACATATGGACAGTTGACGAAGTAGACGAAGCAATAGAAATTATGACAGACAAACCCGCAGGCGAGATGAATAAAAATTACGAATATCCACGCGGTACTGTGAACTACTACGTTGTGCAAACATTAAAACATTCACACAATCTTTCGGAAGGAAAAGAAAGAGTGAGAAAGAAAAAGAAATAGCAAGCGATAGTAGACTAATCCAATAAAACGTGTTATAATTCATTAATGGCGCTTATTTATTTGACTGAAGCTCAACTAAAGGAGGCGATTGACTTGAAGAGAATAGCTGTTATGACAAGTGGTGGAGATTCTCCCGGAATGAATGCCGCTATACGTGCAGTTGTTAGGTATGGTATTAAGCAAGGGCTTGAAGTTTATGGAATAAAAAGAGGTTACGCAGGTCTTTTAGACGAAGACATAGAAGAAATGACATTTGCTTCCGTTGGTGGCATCATGGAAAAAGGTGGAACGATTCTCAGATCGAGCAGATGCCCAGAATTCGTTAGAAAAGAAACGAGAGCAGAGGCTGCAAAGATTTTGAAAAAACACGGCATTGAAGGACTTGTCGTAATTGGCGGAGAAGGTAGTTTACATGGTGCTATGTTTCTTGAAGAAGAACAAAAAATCCCAGTTGTTGGTATCCCAGGAACTATCGACAACGATATCGCAATGACAGATATGAGTGTTGGTGTAGATACCTGTTTAAACACTGTTGTTGATGCCATTCAAAAACTTAAAGACACTGCAACATCGCATGAAAGAGCTTTCATTATAGAAGTTATGGGTAGACATTCTGGATATATAGCAACTGTTAGTGGTCTTGTCACAGGTGCAGAAGCGATTATTATACCAGAAGTACCTGTAAACTACGAGGAGTTAGGCAACAAACTTTTACAAGAAAGAGAAAGAGGCAAGATAAATTGTATTGTTGTGGTCGCTGAAGGTGCTGCAAGCGCTTACACAGTTGCAAGACATCTCGAGCACAGAATTGGCTATGAAACAAGAATAACGATCCTTGGACATATCCAGAGAGGTGGTTCTCCAACCGCGTTCGATAGATTATTAGCTTCAAGAATGGGAGTAGCCGCAGTCGATACCCTTATGAACGGAGAAAGTTACGTGATGACTGCTTTACAAGGTGGAAATATTGTTACCGTCAAACTCGACGAGGTTCTGAAAGAAAAGAAAAGATTGGATATGGACCTAGTAAAATTAGCTGGCTTGTTGTCTTAATATCTTTAAGTTAAGACTTTGCAAGCCAGGTGATGAAAAATGATAGTAAAAAATGGATTGGTTTGGAACGGGAGATCTTTTGAAAAAAAAGATTTATTTATACAAAATGGGCAATTCGTGAATGCTAATAATTACACGGAAGCTGGACCTGTGGTTGACGCCACAGGTCTGTTTGTCTTACCCGGTTTTGTTGACTCCCACGCACATATCATTGGCACAGGTATGAAGATTCTAACACATGATATGTCAAAAGAAAAAATAGAAGACATATTAAGCCCTAATGTCAAAGAAAATTTTATCATTGCACGTGGTTGGGAAGAGTTACCTGAAAATTATTATTTACAACTAGCAAATATTATTCAAAAACCTATAATATTAGTTCGAAAATGTGGTCATGTAGCTTGGATAAATAACTACCTCAAAAGTAAGTTAAATTACAAAGAGAATTTAATATACGAAAGTGCTATCGACCAAGTATGGAAATATTTTGGTGATGAGTTTTACGAAAATGCTTTCAGAATTGGTCAAAAAGAATTTCTGAAATATGGTGTAACACAAGTGCATTCGGATGATTTCCATGGAATATCTTTTGAATCTCTGAAAAAACTTTTGGAAAAAAGCCAGATAAGGGTTTTTGAAAAACTTTGTACAAACGAACCTTGGAAATACGAATTCGGAGAATTTGGAATGTCAAAAATCAAAGGAATAAAAATTTACGCAGATGGTTCACTTGGTGCCAGAACTGCTTATATGTTTCAACCATACGTTGATACTAATGATTTTGGTCTATTCACTGTACCTGAAAACTTTGACGAGATTATAAATTACGCTGAAAAAAATAACTTACAATTGAACATACACACCATTGGTGACAAGGCTTTAAACAAAATAATTATGATTTTGGAAAAGCACAACGTTAAACAAAAACACAGACTCATACATCTTCAATTTGTAAAAATGGACGATTTCGGGAAATTGAAAAATTTTTATCTATCTGTCCAACCACACTTTTATTACGAAGATTTAGGTATACTAATATACGTTCGTTACGAATTGGCGTATCCGTTCTTAAAAATGTACCAATCTGGCTACGATATCGCGTTTTCAACAGATTCGCCTGTTTCACCGGTTGATCCAAGGTATGTTCTGGAAAGTGCATTGAAAATGGGCTTTTCAAAACCAGATGCGATAAAACTTTACACCGAAAGCGGAGCTAGGATGGCTGATATAAAAGCTGGAAAAATAGAAGAGGGATATTTAGCCGATTTTTGTTTATACGAAGGTGATCCATTTACTAATTTACCGGTATCCGTCTTCATTGGAGGTAAAGAGATAAAGGAGGAGTAATATGAATTTTTTCACGCGGCCGGATGATGATTATAGATTTGACGTAATAGTTGTTGGCGGTGGACATGCAGGTATAGAGGCTGCTTTTGCAAGCGCACGCATGGGATTTAAAACACTGCTTATAACAGGTAATCCAGACAACATTGGATGGGCATCTTGTAACCCAGCCATTGGTGGGTCAGCTAAAGGTATTGTCGTTCGCGAAATAGACGCACTTGGTGGAGAAATGGCAAAGACTACTGATGAAACAATGATAAATGTAAGAATGCTAAATACAAGCAAAGGACCCGCTGTGCAAGCACTCAGAGCTCAAATCGATAAATATTCTTACTCAAGAACCATGAAAAGAAAATTGGAAGAACAAGAAAATTTATTAATAAGATACGGAATTGTTGAGGAAATACTTGTTGAAAATGGTAAGGTGAAAGGTGTTGTCGATAGCTTCGGGATAGATTATATGGCTAAAGCTGTCATATTAACGACTGGTACTTTTCTTAGGGGAAAGATATTCATCGGTCGAGTGACAATGGAAGCTGGACGAATGGGGGACTTTTCGGCACGCGGCTTGACGAATTCTTTGATTAAACTTGGATTTACGGTTGGAAGATTTAAAACAGGCACGCCTGCTCGTGTGCTTAAGAAGAGTATAGATTTTTCAAAAATGGTAAGACAAGATACTGACGATAAACCGTGGGCATTTTCTCATTTCAATGAGCCTAAAGTATTAGAAAAAGACTATCCTTGCTGGCTAACCCACACTACACCTGAATCTCACAAGATAATAAGAGACTATTTAATCTTTTCCCCGTTATACGGTGAAGTAAAACTCATACAGGCAAAAGGGCCAAGATATTGTCCTTCGATAGAAGATAAAGTTGTAAAATTTGAGCGGGAAAGTCATCAAATATTTGTCGAACCAGAAGGTAAAGACACTCAAGAATACTACCTTAACGGATTATCCACAAGTTTACCATATGCAGCCCAAATAAAGATGCTCAGAACAATCCCGGGCTTAGAAAATGTTAAAATCGTAAGACCGGCATACGCAGTTGAGTATGATTACATCGACCCAACTCAACTTTACCCTACTCTCGAATCAAAAATTGTTGAAAATCTTTATTTTGCAGGGCAAATCAATGGAACAAGCGGATACGAAGAAGCGGCAGCACAAGGATTAATAGCAGGAATAAATGCGGGATTAAAATTAAGAGGTGAAAAGCCTATTGTTCTAAAGCGCTCAGAAAGTTATATCGGAGTAATGATAGATGACTTAGTCACAAAGGGAGTAGATGAGCCTTACAGATTACTCTCTTCCAGAGCAGAATATAGATTGCTATTAAGACATGACAACGCGCATTTAAGACTTGCAAAATACGGCTACCAAGTTGGGCTGATTCCAAGATGGTTCTATGACAAAATTATAAACTTAGAAAATAACATCAAATACCATATCGAAAGACTCGAAAACGTAAAAGTACCAGCATCATCCAGTGTAAATGAATTACTACAGTCTTTGGGGACAACACCATTAACAGAAGGTACAAGGCTTGCAAAATTACTTAGACGTCCGGAAGTTAGTTACAACGCTTTGAAACATTTAGATCCTGAACCAATAAGCGATACGGATGTAATTGAACAAATAGAAATACAACTAAAGTACGAAGGTTATATAAACTCCATGCTAGAGCAAGTTCAGATATTTGAGGAATACGAAAATTTACCTATTGTTAACGTAATTTTTTCAGAAGTGCCTAATCTATCAACAGAAGCGCGCGAAAAGCTTGAAAAAATCAAGCCTTTATCCATAGGTCAAGCTTCAAGGATACCCGGAGTAACCCCGGCTGATATTCTTGCATTATTGACTTATATCAAGAAAAAATAAGGATTTCGACAACTTTTCTTCATTTTTTACAAGATTAAGCCTTGATTTTGACAAAGAAAATTTTTATGGTAAAATATAACAGGATTTTTTGTAACAAATAAACTAAGGGGTGGGAGAAATGCGAAAAATAGTAGTTTTAGCGCTGATATCAATAGTAGCAACAATCTTTCCTTTCTACATAAACTATCAAGTTCAGAAGGGGGATACTCTTTATAGTATTTCAAAGGGGTTTGGTATACCAATTCCTATACTTCTTGATTGGAATACAGGGTTAGCGCCATCAAATTTAAAGGCTGGGAGTTCAATTAAAGTACCTGTTGTCCCAGGTATAATGTTCAAAAGTTCTAAGAGTATCAGTTTATCGGAACTTGCTAAGTATTTTTTCATTGACCCTGAGGAGATAGTTGCAGTTAATCCTTCTATTGGCTCAACAATATCAGCAAATAAAGAAGTTTTTGTGCCATTGGGGAAAACAAATACATCTTTTGCTCAAATATCTGATTTCATATGGCCCGTTTATGGAAAAATAACTTCAGAATTTGGTTGGAGAATACATCCAATATACGGTAAGAACCTTTTCCATACAGGAATAGACATTTCCGTACCAACTGGAACTCCGGTCTTTGCTTCAAGGTCTGGCGTTGTAAAATATGCAGGTTGGATGAGCGGTTATGGTAATCTAATAATAATTGATCATGGAAGTTTTGAAACGTATTATGCGCACCTTTCAAAGATAAACGTTTATGTTGGATTACAAGTTGAGAAAGGCGACTTCATTGCAAGGTCTGGAAGCACGGGTACATCAACAGGTCCACATCTGCACTTTGAAGTTAGAAAATATGGAGAAACAAATGACCCTGTCGCATATCTTCCAAGAACAACAATATATGTTATGAGGAGGGTTATATCTGAATAAAAGTTTTAAAGAGTGGGTATTCAATATAAAGGATGAACAGTTAGAAATTGTGGATGATTTACTTTATGGAGAATACGATTATTACATAATAGATAGCAGCGAGGGAAAATTCCTCGCTGTTGTTTCACCATATATGGACGATTTAAGTTCATTGAAAAATCAGTTACTAGAACTTGGTTTATCTTTTGTTGGTATACGTGAGAGTAAACCAGAAGACTGGTTGAAAAATATAATTACAGAGCCTTTTGAGATGATTGAAGATGTTTGGATTGACCCTTTAGAACACGATTTATCTCATCTTAAAGATAAAATTGTTCTGCGCATCCCTCAAGGACTCGCATTTGGAACAGGTCTTCACCAAACGACAAAAATGTCAGCGATGTACTTAAAGAGATACCTGAAACCCGGTATGGATGTCCTAGACCTTGGCTGTGGTAGCGGAATATTAGGCATACTCGCAAAAAAACTTGGTGCAAATAGGGTTTTAGCTGTTGACAACGACCCGTTAGCTGTCGAGGTTGCGATGGAAAATGCAGAAAGAAATAAAGTAGACATAGAAGTTAGGCTCTCTGACCTATTTTCTAATGTTGACGGAAAATTCGATATAATTGTATCTAATATAATCGCCGAAATACTTGTAGAAATGTTGAAAAATGCAGGAAATTACCTTAAGGAAGGCGGTATATTGATTCTTTCTGGAATAATTTTACCAAAAGTGAATTTATTTGACCAATATAACGTTATAGAAAAAATGGTGATGGACGAGTGGAACGCATTAGTGATAAAGATTTAAAAGTTATCCAAAAGCAACTTGGAAGAGAAATTAACAATGTTATAGCCGTTTGCAAGTACTGTTCTTACGGATTTCCGGTTGTTATTTTAAGCTATCCTATCAGAAATGGTACACCTTTCCCAACAATTCATTACCTCACTTGCCCACATTTAGTAAAAGAAGTCTCGCGCCTTGAAGAAAAAGGCTATATCTCTAAATTTGAAATTAAAATAAAAGAAGATTCTGAGTTTTCAAGGGCATATGAAAATGCCCATTTTAGTGTTATTCAAAAACGTCTTAACTTACTCATGGAAGAAGATAAAAAGTGGGCAAAACATCTTGAAAGTGTGGGAACGGGTGGTATAAAAGATTTTAAAAATGTGAAATGCCTTCACTTGCATCTTGCAGATTATCTTGCCGGTATCGAAAATCCAATAGGTAAAGAAGTTTACGATTTAATTGAAAAAAAAGAGTGTGATACGGGGGGATGTGGTGGTGAAGTATGAAAATCATGAGAATAATATCTTCATTATGTTCGACTTTCAAAATCAACCCGTAGACGTCCAACTTGTTTATAACGAAGCCCAAAAATACGGTCGAATTGTCGGTGGAAAAGCTTACGGTTCATGGTCTAAGCATAAGATGCCTTCGTTTGTATTATACAACTACGGAATTGAATTAATAGAAATTCCTGAAGCAGAGTTCTTGCCAAATAAGAAAGGTAACGATATAAGGCTTGCAGTTGATTGCGTTGAAATAGCTCTACATAATAACGTAATAGACACCTTTTTTCTTGTAACAGGAGATGCGGATTTTACCGCTTTGGTGTATAAGCTTAAATCTTATGGAAAAAAAGTAATCGCATTGGCACGGACAAAGTCAGCAAGTTATGAGTTAGTATCAGCTGTTGATTTATTTATACCATACGAAGATATCGTAAAAAACGAAAAACTTGCCGATCCAATAGATAGGATTTCTGAAGAATTAGAGATTTTTCTAAAAAGGTCCGGAAAAGACTTCACATTGGAAAACCTTTCAAGGTTTTTATCTTCTTTCAATATAAATCCCAATAAATACGGCGTAAACTCATTACATGAACTTGGAGAAATAATATATGAAAGAAAAGTCCAAAGACCAGAACGGTTAAAAAACTTAAAAATAGATTTGATAAAAGCTATAATATTTGAAAACTTGCGTGAAGAGAGCCTATTTGAATTTGCTCAATCACATAATTTTGACATTAGCGATGTAAAAACCGCAATTGACTCTTTGATTCATGACAATGTTATCTATATAAAAGATAGAACTTTTGAAATAAATAGAAACAAAAGTTTCTTTTCCACAATACTTGATAAGTACCCAATCGTATATACTCATCTTGTTGAATTCATTGAAAAAACATACAAAGCGTTTAACTCAGGAAAAGTAAAAGCCTTAAATCAATTATTACAGTCTGAATTTAAAATCCCAACCTCAGAATTTAAAACATACCTTGAAGCAATTAAAAGAAGCGGTTGTCTTAAAGGTATAGATGATAGTGATTACATATCTTATTCAACTCCTTCAAAAATTGTTACGGATCTAGAAACTCTTAAATTTTCAACTTTCGCTTATTATCTAAAGAGAATTCTCGCTATAACATTCATATTTAAAGAGGAATTAGAATACATAAAGGAACTTGTTTTCTCAAATGATGAAAACTTGTTTAATAAATGTTTGGAAAAATTAATTTCGAACGGTGAAATAACAGAAATTGGAGGAGTTTACTTTTATACACCTGTCAATGGATAAATAATTAGTTAAAAATGAAGGTGATAAAAATTGAAGATAGAATTAATTGTTCCTGGCAAATTATCCAAACACTTGCAACCAGCATTTGATTACTATGTTGAAAAATTAAATCGCTTTGCAAAAATTAGTGTTCATTTTGTTGAGCTTGGTGGAGATTTAAATACGGAAGATGAAAAAACTATTCTAAAAAAAGAGGCAGAACACATTAAAAAAAGATTGAAAGATAGAAAATTCATATTGCTCGATTTATGGGGGAAAGAATTAACAAGTATTGAGTACGCAAGATTTCTGGAAAATACCATAAATAAATTGTCAGAAATTGTTTTTGTGATAGGTGGACCTTTAGGTATCGACGATTCACTTAGAGAAAATGCATTGGCAAAAATATCACTCTCAAAAATGACATTCACGCACGAAATGTGCGTGATTCTATTTTTGGAACAAACTTTTAGAGCTTTTAAAATACTGAAAAATGAAAAATATCATTATTAATTCAACTATTTTAAATTTTAGCAATCGAAAAAATAGACGATAATTATGTATGAAAAAAACAGAAAGGAGGAAAAGGTATGATAGACAAAATCAATAAGCTCAACCAATTGCTTGGAAATCAAAATATCCAAGAAACGAAGAAAATAGGAAAGGAAGAGAAGAATGTAGAAAAATCAAAAGTGGAGACTCAAAAATCGGACTCTTTGGTTATAGAAGAAGGTAAAAAAGTTGCAGAATATATTGAAATGGCAAAGAATTACCCGGAAGTTCGAAGCGAACTTGTTCAGCAGATAAAACAGGCTATTGAGAATGGCACTTTCGTTGTTGATGCGGAGAAGATAGCTAAAAAAATCTTGGAGGGATGATTTTTGCTTAAAGAAAACCTCAAAAAGCAAATAACAGTTTTGGATGAAATGATTCAAGCTTTCAAAGGGCTTGAGGGTTCTGTGGTATCAAAAAACCTCGAACAAATTTCACAGTATGCTGTGACAATAGAAGAAAAAAGTTTAGAATTATTAAAAATTGAAGAAGAAAGAGAAAAGATACTTAATGAGTATAAAGTCAAAACTGTAAGAGAATACTTGGAAAAAGATGATACTCCGGAAAAACCGGAGATTGCTTTTCTTTCCGCAGAGATTGTTGAGAAGCTCAACGAATTGACAATTGTAATGGATGGAATAAGACAGATTATTGAATTCGAAAATCAATACGCTGGGCTTCTCAACAATCTTATTAAGGGCGTCCAAGCCCCAACTTACAATTTTTCGAAAAATTCGCAAAGTTCTCAGGAGAAAAATTATGCTAAGAATTATACTCAGATGGAAAGTCAATCAAGATACGATAAATTAAAGTGAGAAATATAACTTGGAGCAAGTAAGTGAGGTGCGAAAATGCCAGATATTAGCCTCTTTGGAACATTAAATACTGGATTATTAGGTGTTTACGCGAGTAAACTTGCGATGAATGTCGTTGCTCATAATATAGCTAACGCGAATACTCCAGGCTTTTCAAGGCAAAGACCGGAATTACTTACAATGCCTCCAATCCCTATAACCTCACTTACTCAACCTGCAGTACCACTTCAAATAGGAACTGGAGTATATGTCAGAGATATCAAAAGAGTAAGAGATGCGTTCTTAGATATTCAGTACCGCCAAACAAATAACAAATACAATTACTGGGATACAATCACTTCAAACCTTCATTTCGTTGAACAGCTCTTCGCAGAACCATCAGAAGCTGGTATACGTTACTTATTTGACTCTTTTTGGTCAGGTATCGAAGAGGTTATAACCGATCCAACGAATACTGCCGCCAAAAGAGGATTAGTTAGCAGAACCGAAGAACTTGTACAGCATATGCAAGACTTATACACAAGACTTGAACAGCTAAGAACAGATATAGACAATGAAATTGCACAAAGAACCCAACAAATAAATGCAATGGTCAAAAGACTAGCCGATATAAATGCAAAAGTAAGAACTGCTGTTAGTCTTAAATATACACCGAATGATTTACTTGACGAAAGAGATAGGATATTAGATGAATTATCAGACCTTGCTGATATTTACTATTACGAAGATGCAGCAGGTCAAATCACTTTACGTTTGGGAAATCAAATTGTGCTAACAGGTCAGGATGTTGTTGATCTCAGAGCCCTTGAAAGACCGTTTGGAAAAGGATTCAAAGAAATATTTGCAGGTAATTCTATAGTCTCAATAAACGACGGAAAGTTAAAAAGTTTGTTTGACTTGAGAGACGAAGTACTTGTTAGGTACATGAATAGGTTAGATGAATTTGCCCTTTCGCTTTCAGATGAGTTCAATCTCATTCATCAAGACGGTTTCAATGGAGATGGAAGTGTTACCGGTTTAAAATTCTTTAACGACATTGAAGCGGAAAGAATTAAGGATTCAGTTCTTTATAGGCTTGCCGGCGCGAAGCGCGTTGAAAATGGTCCGATAAACAGGATATCCGGAATGAGCGACAGAATAGAGATTTCCGATATAACCACAAAACCATTCATAGAAAAGGGAGCAATTGTATTTTTCAACGGTACTGACAAAGTATTTTCTGCAAACGTTAACCCATACGATAATGTTGAAGATTTCCAAAACACTCTCTCTACAATCACAGATAGATGGTTCGATTTGAAAATCGGCGCGCACGGTGACGGTGGTTATAGATTGTATTTCGAATCATCTGAAAATTTAAGAAACACGTTGGCACTGGATTTCAATGGTAATATGTTCAACACAATGGGATTTGCAACTAAAAATATTGATGTGTTTACTATAGATAGAAGAGATTTTAAAGTTATGCCTGGGCAGTACAAAGTATCAATTAATGGTACAGAAGAAGTAATTAACATTACAAATAGCACTACACTTGAAGACCTTGCCACACAATTAAATACACATTTTGGTTCACATATAACCGCCTATGTCCATGAAGATAAGTTGCTTATACTACCAACCAAATCCAACGAATTTAACATCAAGAACTTAAAAATATCAGATTCCGGAGGATTGTTCACCCAATCAAATCTCCATATCGAAACGTACAAAGCACTCGATACAGGCAAAGAAACGCTTGAAAATATACTTCAAAGAAGCGAAGCCTTCTCAATAAGAATAGGTGCGACTGAGATAAGAATCGATCCGACAAAAATGACTATAAGAGATCTTGCCGATAAAATAAATGAAGCAAATACAGGTATAATTGCTGAAGTCACGCCACACAGTAAATTTGTTTTAAGAGGTTCACGTTCGTTAGGCTTCGAACTAAAAAAAGTTATTCAAGGTCCAGAAGCGCTTTGGACAGCTCTTGGCTTTATTGATCCAGACGGTAATCCACTAAACGATTGGGATGAAGGATTTGTGTTCGTGAATCCTTTCGAAAAACCTGAAGACCAAAGGATAAGGTATATAAAAGCCGACGCGCTCTTTATAGACAAACAATTACCAAAGGAACCTTACAGATTTGTCGAAAAATTAAAGGTTAATTCAACTATTCAAAGCAACCCTGAAACTATCGCTGTTGATATAGGTTACACAGAAGAGAACCCAAATTGGGATGCGAAAGTATTTAAACCTTCTGGAAGAGCTAACACAAAGATAGTTGAGATGCTCTCAGCGTTAAGAAACAAAAAATTACTAAATGACGGATTGGAATCTTTCAACGAATACCTTGGCAGTGTCGTTGCAGAACTGGGTGTTGAAAGTGAAACAGCTATGAAGATAAAGAGCAATACAGACTTGATGAAAAAAGAAATTGATGGAGAACGGGAACGCGTTAAAGGGGTTTCACTCGATGAAGAAATGGCAAATATGATTAAATACCAACAAGCATTCAACGCAGCGGCACGTGTGATGACAGCTGTAGATGACATGATATCAAGAGTTATAGATAAACTCGGACTTGTTGGAAGATAATCGAGAGATTAATAAAAAGGAGGGGCACAAATGCGTATAACAAACAATATGATTAATGAAAGATCGCTTTTTAATATACAACAAAGTTTATACAGAATTGCTCGGATGCATGATAAGTTATCTTCCGGAAAAGAAGTTCAATATCCAAGCGATGACGCAGTTATCGCAACACGAGCTTCAAATATATCAAGCAGGCTCAGAGAACTTGAACAATTCAAAAGGAATGTCGATCATATAAACAACTTTGTCCAATCTTACGATACCACTCTACAAGAATTGTCAGACTTATATCACCGTGTTCGTGAATTGATGGTAAGAGGTGCAAATGGGACAAATACAGTAGATGAAAGAAACGCAATTGCTGCTGAGTTAAAAGCCATTAAAGAACATTTGATAGAAGTATCAAATACACGTGTTGGTGATGAGTTCATATTCGGCGGCGCAAGATCCGAGTTAAAACCTGTAGACGAAAATGGAAATATAGTAACACCTATTGAAGCAAATGTTCGAAGAAAAGCAAACGTGTTAGGATACAGTATAACTTACGGTGTAACTGTATACGACGTATTCACATTGAATAATGGAAAGACTGTTTTTTCAACAATCGATGATGCAATTCAAGCTTTGCAAGAAGGTGACGAAAAAAAGCTTTCAAATATTTCTCTGAAAGAAATAGATATTTTGGAAAAATCCGTTATGGAACACTTCGCAAACGTCGGTTCCACATCAAGAATGGCGGAAATGGTTTCATCAAGAATAGAGGATTTAAAATTGTTTAACACCGAATATCTTTCCAAAGAACAAGATGCTGATTTAACAAAAGTGTTGACAGATCTATCAATGCAACAATCCGTTCTTGAAGCTGCGCTTAAGTCTGCCGCTATGGCTATCCAAAAATCATTAGTTGACTTTGTGGGTGGATAATAAATGAACATTAAACAACCAGAAAAATTCTCAGCAGAAATTCTAAGAAATATTAAAACAATCGATATACCTTCACATAAGCCGACGCATGCGTCGGCTTTTTTAGTTTGGTATTCAAAACCAACAAGTGATATAAAAAACGTAATCGAATTGGGAAGCGGAACAGGGATAGTTGCATTTGCATTAGCCAAGCTGTATAATCTTTATGTAACCGGAATAGAAATCCAACATGAATTGTACGAATTGGCAATTGAAGGTATCCATGTAAATAATCTTGAAGATAAAGTTAAATTCCTTCACTGTGATGTTAGAGATGTGGAAAATTATTTCAAAGCCGAAAGCTTTGACATGGTCGTTTCAAACTTCCCCTTTCATGTTGGTAAAAAGAGTCCTGATAAAATTAGAAATATGTCTCGAAGTGCTGGCTTAGAACTGATTAATGACTTTATCAAATCATCATCATACCTTCTTAGAAATAAAGGCACTTTTGTATTCGTTATGTCACCTAAGTTACTTGTGCCTGTTATCAATATTCTATCAGAGCACAAATTGATAGTTCAAAGGATGTGTTTTTTCCACGGTACACTTGAAAAAAATGCGAAATTAGTGGCAATTAGAGGAAAGAAAAATGGTGGGTACGAGGTGATAATTGATCCACCACAGTGGGGGGTGTAGTTGAAATGGTAGAAAGATACGCACTTGAACCTTTGAAAAGCTTATGGACATTGAAGACACAGTACGAAAGATGGTTAGAAGTAGAGCTTGCTGTTGTGGAAGCTTACGAAGAAAAAAACATCGCTCCAAAAGGTACCGCTCAAAAGATAAGAGAAAGTGCATCCATCGATGTAGACGATATTCTTGAAACAGAAAAGATAGTTGACCATGATGTTATAGCGTTTATCAAGTCTGTTACGAAAAATATGGGTGATGAGGCAAGATATTTTCACTATGGATTAACTTCATCTGATATCGTAGATACAGCAAATTCACTGGCGTTAGTTCGATGTTTAGATACAATTATAAATTCCTGTGAAAAATTAGGCGAATCGTTGTATAAAAAGGCCATTGAGTACAAAAAACTTCCAACGATTGGTAGAACACATGGAGTACACGCAGAACCGACATCGTTTGGTTTAAAATTTCTTTCTTGGTATGCTGAATTGACAAGAAATATAGAAAGACTAAAATACGTTAAAGAAGAAATAGCAGTTGGAAAATTAAGCGGTGCCGTTGGAAACTATGCGAATATAGACCCTGAAATCGAAAAAATAGCACTCCAAAAACTTGGCTTAAAACCTACGCCAGTAGCCACACAAGTTATATCCAGAGATTATATAGCACACATGCTCTCTGTATTTGCTGTATTAGCAGGTTTGATTGAGAGAATAGCGATAGAAATAAGGCATCTACAGAAAACTGAAGTACTTGAGGCAATGGAACCATTCAAAGAAGGACAAAGAGGATCATCGGCGATGCCACATAAAAAAAACCCAATTCTGTGCGAAAGACTAACAGGTATGGCAAGATTAATAAGAAGTTATGCGCAGGTTGGTTTCGAAAATATGGCTCTTTGGCATGAAAGAGATATTTCTCATTCATCAGCTGAGAGATACATACTTCCAGATTCAACTATGACAATATATTATATGATAGAAAAAACAAGACACATAATTGAAAACATAAAAATTTTCGACAAGAATATCGTAAAAAACATAGATATAACCAACGGTTTAGTTTACTCACAAAGAGTAATGCTCGCGCTTGTAGATGTTGGAATGAGTAGAGAAGAAGCCTATACAATAGTTCAAAAATATGCATTAGAATGTTGGGAAACAGGTAAAAGTTTCAAGGAAATGTTGAAAAAAGATGAGAACATTTCTAAATTGTTAGCAGACAAAATTGATGAAATATTCAAACCAGATTACTATTTAAGAAATATTGAAGAAATTTATAAACGATTCGGAAGACAAGAATAAAAAATGCGGGCTGAACGCCCGCATATTTTTTCCGTTATGAACAAATAAAAATTAGTATGTTGCTTCTGTTGCTTCTTCTGTTGTTGTTTCTTCTGTTGGCATTTCTTCTGTTGTTGTTTCTTCTGTTGGCATTTCTTCTGTTGTTGTTTCTTCTTCTGTTGTTACTTCTTCAGCTGGCATTTCTTCTGTTGTTGTTTCTTCTGTTGTTACTTCTTCTGTTGTTGTTTCTTCTGTTGTTACTTCTTCTGTTGTTGTTGCTTCTTCTGTTGTTGCAGCTGCTTTACTCTTGTTTGCTGCTACTGCCCAAATGATAGCTACAACGATAATAGCGATAACTATAAGTGTTACTGTCAAACCTTTTTTGGATGCCATAGCTCCAACCTCCCTGTAAGTGTAATTGAGTTGCACGATTTTATTTTTTAACTTCTTTCGCCTTTATTATATCATTTGCTGTGTTACTTTCAATGGTCTATTAGTGAAAATTGTTTGTTACATTAAAATTAATTATTATGTTTATCATCTATTTTAAATGGTTATCGATAATCACCTCTTTTCAAAAAATATTTTTTTAGACTGTATCAAAATCATTATTTCTGGTAAAGGAGCAAAGAAAAAATTAACTAAAGAGAGTATACTTAAGCAAAAAAGTGGGAAAAAGAGTATAAAAGTGATACATGCTCTCTATTCGTATTATATTGTAATTGCTTGTAAGGTGGAAATTTGGAAATAGACATGTATAAAAGTTAAAATTTATATAGGGAAGGCATTATTGTAAAAAAAAAGGAGGTTTTAGAATGCGTATAGTTACTTGGGGATTTGGTGCGATGGGTAGAGGTATCGCAAAGAATGTTATTGAAAGCAAGTTTATGAAATTGGTTGGTGTCATCGATAAAAATCCAGAGTTCATAGGAAAAGATGTTGGAGAACTCCTCGGTTTAGGTAAATATGGCGTAAGAGTAAGAGATTCCATAGATGTTATAGAAGAAACAAACCCAGATTTAGTTGTTGTAGCAACTAGTTCTTTCGTCAAAGATGTACTTCCACAAATAGAGTACGCTGTTAAGAATCATGCAAATGTAATTACTATTGCAGAAGAAATGGCGTTTCCATTTGATTCATATCCCGAAGAATCGCTTTATATGGACAGTCTCGCAAAAAGATACGGAGTCACTATACTTGGAACAGGTGTCAATCCAGGCTTTGTTCTTGACACACTTATAATATCTCTCACTGGTGTATGCACAAAAGTCAATAAAATTATAGCAAAGAGAATAAATGACCTTTCACCATTTGGAAAAACAGTTATGGAAACACAGGGCGTTGGTACAACACCTGAACAATTTGAAGAAGGCTTAAAGAAAGGAAATATAGTTGGACACATCGGTTTTCCACAAAGCATAGCTATGATTTCAAGAGCGTTAGGCTGGAGCATAACAAAAATCGAAGAAGAAAGAAAACCAATAATTTCGAATGTATACAGAGAAACACCTGTCGTGAAGGTGCAACCTGGTATGGTTGCTGGATGTAATCACTCAGCAAAAGCATATGTTGGCGATAAATGTGTTATAGAACTTTACCACCCACAACAAATTCATCCACAATTGGAAGGTGTCGAAACAGGTGATTACATAGAGATTTACGGAGATATAAACATCAACCTTTCGATAAAACCCGAAATCCCTGGTGGGAAGGCAACTATAGCTATAGCAACCAACATGATACCTATAGTAATTGGTGCGCAACCCGGACTTAAATGTATGGCAGATTTGCCAGTTCCAAGGTCAATCCTTTCTCAAATGGAATGATGATTAACTAAAATCAAAGATGAAAGGTGGTATTTTAAAATGCTTGCACGTAAAGGCGATTGGGTCCAAATAGAAGTGACCATCTTATCGCCGGAAGAAAGAGCTCCACAAGTACCTGAAGATACAAAAAAAGTTCCTCTTCAAATGCGCGTAAAAGGTTTCCTTATAAATGAAATAGCTTCACTTGACGCAACCGTAAGCATTCAAACAATGACTGGGCGAATAGTCACGGGGAGATTGGTTGCAATTAATCCAAAATACGAACATGATTTTGGAGAGCCAATTCCAGAATTAATAACCATTGGAAAAGAATTGAGAGAGATTTTAGAATCCCCTGAAGGAAATAGTAAGCAAAATGGCGGTGATCAAAAATGACACCAACAAGAGATTATTCATACAACGCGGTTATGGCTCGTCGATCCGAAATAATGAAAAAAGCTGTTGGCATAGATTACGAAAAGTTCATAATTCAAAATTTTGCATTTGATTATGAACGCATGATGCAAGAAGTAGGGTATACAGTAGAAGAAGTTAGAAAGATACAAGCTGAAACGTGCGTCGGAAATACACCACTTGTTGAACTCAAAAACATAAATAAGCTTATTAAAAAATTAGCTCCTAAAGGCAAAGGAGCAAGAATATTCTTGAAAGATGAAGCAACAAATCCTTCGGGAAGTTTCAAAGATAGGCGAGCAGCCGTTAGTGTTTATCATGCACAAAAGTTGGGTTACAAAGGAGTTATCGCGGCAACAAGTGGAAATTACGGTGCAGCAGTCGCATCTCAGGCAGCTAAGAGAGGTTTGAAATGCATTATTGTACAAGAATGTTACGACAGCCACTGGAGAGGTCAACCAGAAATTTTAGAGAAAGGTAGAGCATGTGAAGCTTACGGTGCCGAAGTTGTTCAGCTTACTGTCGGTCCAGAACTTTTTTACTATACATTAAAGCTTTTGGAAGAAACAGGTTACTTTAACGCATCACTTTATTCACCATACGCAATAGCCGGGATAGAGACTTTAGGATACGAAATCGCGGAACAGATGAAAGAACTCACTGGAAAATTTCCTGATGCAGTCGTAGTTACACACGCTGGCGGAGGGCTAATTACTGGAACTGCAAGAGGATTGAAAAAAGCTGGAGCAATTGAAACGAAGATAATAGGTGCAAGTGTTGATTTAAGAGGTCTACATATGGCAAGTGATAATGATTTTAATAAGAAGTACTTCACAACTGGTCATACCGGTTTTGGTATACCGTTTGCTGTATTCCCGGATAGATCCGATGTTCCAAAAAACGCTGCAAGACCACTCAGATATATGGACAGATATGTTCTAGTCACACAGGGAGAAGTATTTTACGTTACAGAAATGCTTTCAAACTTGGAAGGTTTGCAAAGAGGGCCTGCAGGTAATACATCTTTAACTGCGGCAATAGCTCTTGCTTTAGAGATGGATGAAGATCAAACGATAGTTGTTAACGAAACAGAATACACAGGTGCTGGAAAATTACCGTCTGCTCAATTAACTTTCGCTAAGAAGATGGGAATGGTAGTGAAAAGAGGAGATCCAATAAAAGAGGATAAACCAGGTAAAGTAATTGCAATACCTGAACACCCATCTCAGATAGGATACATAGAATATCCTGTTGAAGAAATGAAAAAAAGTTACTTGAAAGAACTTATAAAACGTGAAGGAAGGAACCAATTTACAGAAAAAGAATTGGAATTTCTCAAAGAAGATTTGAGAGCCACTGAAGAAGAAATTAAAAAATGGATTTCAGAAATTTCGGAGGTGTTATGATGAAACCAAGGCCGGACGATTTTGTAGAAAGGTCAAAACACTTGCAAAACATGACAGACGAAGAATTAAACGCATATTTTTGGAGTCTTGTTGAAAAAATTGTCGATCCATTAGTTGAACTCGCTAGAACACATACTTCACCATCGATTGAAAGGTCAGTACTTTTGAGAATGGGATTTAACAGTATCGAAGCTAAGAAACTCGTTGATATGATTTTTGAAAGGGGGCTCCTTGGCAAAGGTGCTGGCCATATCATTTGGCGAATTGCAAAGGAACATAACATCGATTATATAGAAGCTGGTAGAAGAATGATTAATGGTCAATATTGGGATGATGTAGATAGAATATTCAAAGGTATCAACAAAGGGGCGGTGAGCAAATAATGGACAAACTCGACCCAAGAAAACAAATTGACGTTGAAGAAATATTAAAAGACTTAGATAAATACAGGCCTAAGAGAAGGGGCTGGACTTGGAGAAAAAAACTGCCAGAGGGTACAAAAATAGACAGATACGAATATCACCAAATAAGTGAGCCTTTGAAAAACAGCATACCACTACCTGCTGCTCACTATTTCAACAACATAGATCCTCAACCAGATGTTGTTATAACTTCCGAAATCGCTTCAGGAAGGTTTGAAGACGATATTAGGCGTATGAGAATGGCGGCATGGCATGGTGCTGACCATATTATGGTTATCCGCACACTTGGTCAATCACACTTCGATGGTCTTATAGAAGGGACACCAGAAGGTGTAGGTGGAATCCCTATAACAAGAAAACAAGTTAGAGCAACAAGAAAGGCTCTCGACTTAATCGAAGAAGAAGTTGGAAGACCAATAAACTTCCACAGCTATGTTTCAGGTGTCGCAGGTCCAGAAATTGCAGTTTTATTCGCTGAAGAAGGAGTTAACGGCGCACACCAAGACCCACAGTACAATGTCTTATACAGGGGTGTCAATCCAGTCAGGTCATTTGTAGATGCTGCAGTTGCAAAAAAGATAATGGCATGGGCAAATATGCTCCAAATAGATGGTGCACATAACGCCAATGCATCAGCAAAATTGGCATGGACCGTTATGCCAGAATTACTGGTCCAGCATGGTATCAATTGTATGTATTCTGTCAAAGTTGGTATGCCAAAAGAAAACATCGCACTTTCAACAGTCCCACCAGTAATTGCTCCACTTCCAGAAATGCGTATCGATTTACCATACGCTGTCGCACTTAGAGAACTTTTCCAAGGCTACAGATTTAGAGCGCAGATGAATACACGATACATTGAATCTGACTTATTCGACGCAACAAGAGCGCATGTTCTCAACGCAGTACTTTCAAGACTAACAAGCGCGGATTTACAATCAACAATTACACCAGACGAAGGAAGAAACGTTCCATGGCATATAAATTCCATACGTGGTGTGGAAACTGCAAAGCATACATTGCTTGCAATGGACGGAATTAAAAAATACGTAAAGATAGACCAAGAAGCGATAAGGGAAAAAGTTAGAGAACTAAAAATGCGAGCTATACTAATGCTCGAAGAGATAATCGAAATGGGAGGCTATTTCGAAGCTCTTGAAGCTGGAATGTTCGTTGACAATGGATATTATCCAGAAAGATTCGGCGATGGAATAGCGAGAAAAAAAGATGGAGAATTAGCCGCCGGTACGGTTGTACCAAGAGACCACGATTACATGGCACCAGTTTGTGAACACTTTGGTTACAATAACTTACCTGAAGGGTTGGAAAAACCATGCGACTTAATTAACGGATGTACGTTCCATAATCCTGATAAAATACAGTTCATTGATGAGCTTGATGAAACAGATAACGTTAATTTAAGACTTGAAAAAATTAAAGATATGAAAAAACGAAACGTGATAAAACCTGAAGTTGAATGGTTTGCCGATGGTTGGATACAGCTAGATATGACTTTCTCATTGCCCGAAGAATACGCAGAAGCCGCGGCACTTGCCGTATGTGAAAAACTTGGTCTTGAGGAACCAACAATTATAGCTAAGACAGTACTTCACCCATCTGAAGGTACATACGTTGAAGTAAAAGCAAAAGTGCCATTTGAAATTAAAATCGATGAACTTGAACTTCCTAAGAAACCAGAAACTTTACCTGAAGAAGAACTTTTCAGCTTCGTCGAAAAACGCCCAATTAAAGTTGTAGCTGCCACTGTTGGTGAAGACGAGCATTCAGTTGGCTTAAGGGAAGTACTTGACATAAAACACGGTGGTATAGAAAAGTATGGTATAAAATATGTTTACCTCGGTACAAGCGTGCCACCAGAAAAATTAATTGATGCTGCCATAGAAACCGGAGCAGACGCTATTTTGGCATCGATGATAATTACACATAACGATGTGCACATCAAAAATATGAGAAGATTAAACGAACTGGCGATAGAAAAAGGAATAAGGGATAAAGTACTCATCATAGTCGGAGGAACACAGATAAATAACGACATGGCAATAGAAAATGGAGTAGACGCAGGTTTTGGCAGAGGGACGAAAGGTATCCATGTAGCATCGTTTATTGTCAAAAAACTAAAAGAAAGAGAATCTCAAAAATAATAAAACTCAAATTCAAAAAGATGCTGTTAACTAGTAGTGATGATGGAAGCTAAAGCTGTAATCATCTCATTTTCGTTCTCATATAACTTGCATAGGTTCCTTACTACACAAAAACCATTTACATAGTACCGTATGTTGCTAAATTTCTTGAAGCTCCTTTTCGCTCTAACAAACATCTTAAATAACGAAAATTTCGATTCACATTCGTTGTTTTTACCTAGTCTTACTTCTCTGTGCTCAACATTATCAAAATTTAGTTTCACTGCTATCTCGTACGCTTTTAGTCCATCGGTTATTAACTCTATTTGTGTGTT
>NZ_LNGG01000007.1:0-7166 GCF_011057735.1 Fervidobacterium sp. 2310opik-2
TTTACATATCTTCTTGGAACAAATACAATAAAGGCATCTTTTGGGAGTCCGAGCTTACCTCGAAGTAAAATTTTTTCTTCATTTGTAACAGGTTTGAAGAGTTCAGTATCAACAGCGTTGTATATAACAGTAACCTTATCCTCTGGATAGCCAAATTCTTGAATCACATAATTTTTTAACCTACTGTCGACAGTTATAATATGCTTAGCCTTTTTCACCGCACTTTTTTCTATTTGCATGCAAAAATCGAAAATTTTACGTTTGTCTTTTTCGGAAATGGTAGGTGAGTAATTAACCGCTTCCCTTGCCAGATATCCATGCAATGTTAAAACTGTCGACGGATGGTCAATATTGTAAAGACTTCCAACATCATGACAGTGGACGATGTCAAAATCATCTAATTTGAGAAAAGAAAAGAAGCGTAAATTCATGTGAAAAATTTTTTTAAAGCGAGCATAGTAAGAAAACAAGGAAGTTGGATTTGAGAGAACAATTTTAATCCTTCTAACCCATTTTCTAGTTTCAATCGGGGGGTAAAACGTCTTTACCTCATGTCCGAGTTTTATGAGCCCACGTTCTAATAGCTCTTGATGTACGTGTTTTCCACCGTAATTTATAACCTTTGAATTATCAAAAGATAGTAAGGCTATTTTCACATGTAAGACCTCCAATCGATTACAAAGTGTTGAATTATCTTAATTTAACATGTTGGGATTTCCAGTTTTTAGAAAATAAAGCAGTTTCTATAGACCTCTATCTCTTTTGCCACAATATTTCTCCAAGTAAACCCTTTGCTTCTTTCTATTAGCTTGTTGGCATCATATCCATGTTCTAATACTTCAACCACTTTCTTAGCAAACCTTTCTTCAAAATTTTCTCCTTCTTGAACTACATACTCTGGAAAGCCTATCGCTTCTGGTATCCCTCCATTGCTACTTCCAATTACACAAGTCCCACACGCTTGCGCTTCGATTACCACGGCACCAAATCCTTCCTGCCTACTTGGTAATATCATAACATCCATTGCGTTCATCCATTTTGCTACTTCTTGCTGAGGTATCCTACCGGTAAAGATGATATTTAAACCTTTTGTTTCCTTCTTAATTTCCTCTCTCAACGGACCATCTCCAACTACTATGAAATATGTCTTTGGATATTCTTTAGCGATGAGATTAAATATTTCACCGAGTTTATCAGCCCTCTTTATTGGTAAAAGATTACCAACAAATCCAATGTATTTATATCCTTCTTTGTAAATCCCAAGCTCTTTTCTCACACTTTCTTTATCCAAAGGCTTAAATATCTCCTCATCGAATCCATTTGGAATTACAACCGCATTTTTCCCCGAATATCCATACGATTTTGCTTTTTCCAAAATAGCGTTGCTAACAAAAATATTAGCCGAAGCGCTCTCTAGGACTTTAACATATATTTTGCTTCTTTTCGGCATAACTACATTTACATCCCCACCATGCCAACTTACGACAAACGGCTTGTTGTATTTCTCAGATAAAATATTTGCAATTAATCCAGCTGGTATACTGTACATACCATGTCCATGAATTAAGTCGTAATCTTCTACTCTAAACATATTTTCAATTGCTTTGACAAACTTTCCTGCGGTTTTTAAGAAATAATTCGGTAAAGCCTTGAATAATGCTAATTCAATCAGACTTCTATCTATTAAAACAGGTGTTAGCTTTATTCCGCAACACGTACTAAGAGGCTGGTTTTTATTATAAATCTTCAAAAATTTTTTGGCAAAAGTCACCATCTTATTATCGTTGTACCCCAACACGGCAACGTCGAAATCTATTCCGTGCATTTCATAATGTTTCAATCTATTGATAATGAATATTCCAGCTTGTGGATTTGAAACCTTCGGACCAAGGCTTGTTATCACCAGAACTTTCATTTCTCAATCACCTTCAATACAATACAAAGTTGACGAATTCTTCTTTTTTCTTATCATCCCAAACAAAATTTCCTTTGTATTTTCGTACATTTTCCATAATTTCATCATAGCGTTCGTACGCATTAAGAATTCTTTTCACTGACTCTTCAACATCGTTAGGATCTATCACCACACCTATACCGTATTTTTCCACCTCTTTTGCCATCGACACAAAAGTATTCTTAACTATTACCGGTGTACCAGCGCATATAGAATCATAATACTTGTTTGGAAGTGCAAACAAGTCATTCTTGTAATTTTCATTTCTCACAGTATTGTAAGAAATCAGTGAAAAAGCAGATTTCGAAAGCTCTATCATCATATCTTCATATGGCAGGAAAGAAGTATACTCGTGTGGGACTTCTTTAAACACATCCGAATCCATCCCGATAATTTTGAACGTAAATTCTTTCTCTATTAGTTTCTTCAATATCTCCTTTTCTTTTTCAATATTTCTCGTCACCTTTCCAACAAATGATATTTCCTTTCTTTTTTCCTTAGGCTCAACTGAAATACTTGCGTAATTCGGGACAACCAAATATGGTTTGTCTAATCCTAATTTTTCGTAAACATCCTCCTGCATCTCTTTTGATACAAAAATAAGCTTATCTGCTAATTTTAATTGCATTTCAAAAATTTTCCACATTATTTTTTCTTTTAAAAACTTTGCTAATCCACTAAGCGAGTTTAAAAAATTTTCAGGATGGTATTCGTGAATATCGTACACAACCATCTTCTTTTTCGATTTGGCAGATTTGAAAGGTTTGAGAGGAAACATCGGCAAAAAATGATGCATATAAAGTATATCATAGTCTTCGCTTTCTATAACCTTCAAAACTTTTAAATCGAATTTTATCCTTTTCAAAGCCTTTTTCAAAACATTATCTTGCGCATTTATCCTAAATAAAATAGGAATGAACTTGATATTGTTTTTAACATGAATATCATTTTCATTATCTGAAATGTATTGATAAGAAACATTGCATACTTTACTTAAAGCCTCAACAGTTCTAAAAACCCTTTTATCATTTTTCGGATGATAATACCCTACAATAAGAACCTTTTTCAACATACCACCTCATTGTAAAAAATTATAAAAACTCAAAGACTCTCTATATAGTACTTAATTTTTGTTGAAACTCTCAACACACCGTTATTTTCTGTTAATACGCCATCATCTATCATTCTCTTAACGTAAGTGTACACCGTCTGACGCTTAATCTTTTTTTCCAACCTTTTGACAAGCTCGGACTTTTCCAAAGGATTGTTTATCAACTCTTGCAATATCGTCTTTTGTATCTCCGTAAACGACCACGTCTTCTCAAGCCCTTTTGCCATAATCTCCTTTATACTTCCCTTCACCACTTCCTTGCTGATTTTATCTTTATCTGAATTAATTATAGCTATCTGCTGAGCTATCCACAAGGCATCTCTTGGATTTCCATCGCTAAAAGCGGCTATTTCATCCAAAGCATCCATCTCAAAATAATCAGGATATTCCTTTATCCTTTTCAAAATCATCCTCTTTATATCTTCCACCGTTAATGGATCAAGGAATATCATATCTCTGAATATATTCTCCAAATTCCCGCTCTCGTTCCACCTCATCCTATCATTCGAATACTCCCTGTATATAGAAAACGGCAAAGAAACGAAAGTAACTATATTATCCTTAAACAATACACTCTTCAGTGAGTCTAAAATATTTAAAACCTCTTCCTTCTTTTCTTTATCCAATTCATCGATTATAACCAAAATCTTCCCGTACTCTTTAACAAGCAAAGCCAACAGCTCATCAAGGTAATCCTTCACTGTGTATATATTGAACCTCTTCTTGCTCACAGTTGATTTTCCATATGAAAAACTGGCAGAAACACTTAAACCTGCTCCATACGAAGTGCTTTGGCTCATCTCAGTTAATATAAACTCCCTTGCCTCATTAGCCACCTTATTGATTTCCTTCTTTTTCAACCCCAACGCCAAATTAGAAAGCTTATACAAAAAATCGCCAATTATTACCTCTTTTGAATCTTTCTCGGTTATTAAAACATAGAACCTTTTTGCGTTTTCGGAATTGATAAAATTCAGAGTTGTCGTCTTTCCAACACCAGTTTCACCACATACGCCAAAAATCCCCATCGGTTGGAAATAAGCAATTTTATTCAAATGCTCTATCTCCTTCTCACGATCCACAAGCAAATCACCATTATCAATCGGCTTATCAAACAAAGCCTCTATTATATACTTCAACTTTTTTTCATCCATCCCCATCACCTCAGGACGATTATACCATAATTGTTACTATGTGACAAAAGTCTATTTTTTGTCTACTGCTGTGACAAAAAATAAAAAAGCTTCGGTATTCACCGAAGCTGAAGAGATTGGTTATATATGAACACAGTATTCTTAAAACTGTATTAAAAGAACTACTTTTGGAATTATTTATTTCGCTCCTTTTCTCCAGAATATAACTTCTATTGTTTGCAAAATTATTCTTAAATCCATAAGTGTGCTTCTGTTTTTAATGTAATACAAATCATATTCTGTCTTTTTCATATATTCTTCCAAAGTTGTTGTGTGTTTAAAGTTTATTTGTGCCCATCCTGTAAGCCCTGGTTTTAGTTTCAGGCGATATTCGTAAAATGGTATTTGCTGACTGTATAATCTGTGGTATTCTATCATCTCTGGTCTAGGTCCTACTAAACTCATTTTTCCTTTCAGTATTAGCCAGAATTGAAGCGATTCGTCTGTTCTCGTAGATCTAATAACTTTTCCTATCTTTAGCAGTCTTTTCTCTATTGTTCCGTTTGGATTATTTGAATCGAACCCATCGTTTTTAAGAGACCGGAGTTTGATAAATTCGAAATATTTCCCATCTTTTCCTACTCTGAGTTGTTTAAACACCACAGGTCTTCCATCTTCGATAAGTATCATTATCGCAGTTATTAGCATAAATGGTGAGAATAATATTAGACCAAATGTTCCACCAATTATATCCAGAAGTCTTTTTGCTGGAGATTCTTTTGCTCTGTTGAATTCCAATTCGTAATACTCTTTGAATTTCTGAATAACTGCTATCGGTATTCTTTTCAATATCCTTTCTGAAAGCTCAGAGAGATATTCAACATTCTTTAGCTTTATATCATCTTGTATCTCGTCTTTTATTCTTTCGTACAATTCGTAATCACCAATAAGAACATTATCGTAATGTATGACTTTCTGTCTAAATGTAACTGGCGATGGGTTAATAAAATCAGCAAAGACATATCTTCCTTTTGATTTTTGGGTTATCTCATCCAAAATAGGTTTCAACTCTTCTTGCCTACCTATAACAAGATATTTCTTTGGCTTTGTCGTTTTCAACGAAATTTTAAACAAAATGGGATTAACAGCAGACAGAGCAATTGGAAGGAGTAAGTTTAAATAGAGTATATTGTACTTTGAAACGTTAAAATCAAAAATTGAAACAACAGAAATAACAAAAAGAAATGACAAAAAGGCTGAAATATAGAATCGTACAACAGATTCATTGAAGCTTTCCAAATTATCATCATCATATGTTCTCAAAGCAAATGCAAAAAGTAAAAAGAAAAAGCTTTTTAAAATAACTAAAACGGCATTTTTTAAGAAAATATCTGATAAAAGCACTGTTATTCCAACATTTGTCAAAAGAATAGCGAGGTTGAAATACATTAAATACCCCCTCTTTCGATTATTCACTGTACAGCTTATAACTTTAGACAATCTAGAATAATTTTTTGTTCATAAAAATTTTAAATTCAATTGGGAGAAGAATTTAGTGAAAATCTGCATTAGTAATTATACAACAAGTAGAGAAATTATATATTGCCAAAAAGTAACTTTATAATTAAGAATATCATAATTTCGGAATGCTAACTTTTCACAACAATTTATTTTGAAGATAGCATACATTGAATATATTAATTAAAAAGCACATAGAAAATTACAGAAATATATATTTATTTCCGAACGGTGCTCTAGAAAAGTTAAAATTAAATATATTACTATTTTTAGCAATTATTTGGTAATAAGTATTTAATAATTTTATCTTTGGATTAACATACTAAGTTGTCAAACGTTGTTGAATCTCCTAATTTACGACTATTAGTCATCGTTATATGAACTTTAACGTAAAAATACGTAATTCCTCAGTAGATACATCATACTGTGGCATGTATAACGCTCAATGGAAAAATGAAAAATCAAAAAATTAACTTACTTCATTGGACTGAATTTTACAATTCTTTAAATCAATTATCCTTTCAGGTTAATTTTCCGTAAAATATTATTTTGCCTTTTACAAGTTCGGTAAGTATATGATATAGTATATATATGTATACTTATAATTATACACTTGAACCTATAACTTACGCAAAACTTTACCCGCTCGTTATTTAAATATTTGAATTCAAATACAACTAATAATTCTCAAAAAGCCGTGGGGGTGTTTTCTTATGGATGATTTCAACAAATTAGAAAACGGTCAAATCAGCTTTGAAAAGAACTTAAACAATCCAGATATCGCTTGGCATAAGAAAGTACTTAGTTACCAAAAACTTGTTGATAGGTGGACTAAGTATTTTTGGAATATCAACAAGTCATATTTGTATTCTTTCGAAGACCTTAGGCAAACAATTTGGTATATAACCATGGTTGGATTGAAAAGTTATGATGGAAGAGGAAACGAAGAAGACTTTCTGAATTGGTATGTGAGAAATAAAGTGATATCGGTGATAATGTACGGTAAAAAACCACCAAATTGTACAGATGCACCGTTCACACCGATGAGATTTGACTATGTATCAGATGAAAACTTGACAGAAGTAAGTGAACTATTCTATTCGGATGGGAAGGATTGAGAATACAATAAAAATCGAAAGTGGGCTAAGGTCCACTTTTGGTGTTTTAGTTGAGTAACATTTATTCTTAATAAATTACCATTAAGAATATTTTAGCTATTCACGACGGAATATAGATTTGAATAAATCAACGCTAACTGAAAACACTTTTGAGAATTCTGATTTGTATAGAAAAACTGTGGCAAGAAGTCCAACTAATGAAGAAAGAATTGATAGGAATAGACTTTGCGAAAATGTATGGAGCAACGCCGAGCAAATAAAACTAATCACAAGATAGTAAACCTTCCTCAAATTGTATGGAACAGGATACAACTTTTTGGAGACACTTGATT
>NZ_LNGG01000008.1:0-64748 GCF_011057735.1 Fervidobacterium sp. 2310opik-2
GTATTTAAAGTTCACGGTGATGAAACAGTTATTGTATTTCGAGACAAAAAGTACTATGTGTGGCTATTAGTTGAGCATGGTACGAATTTAATAGTAGCTTGGCATGTATCAAGATATCGTGATATGTCACAAGTTAAGATATTGTTAGATAAATACTTTAGTCAAAGAAAACAAAACACACAAATAGAGTTAATAACCGATGGACTAAAAGCGTACGAGATAGCAGTGAAACTAAATTTTGATAATGTTGAGCACAGAGAAGTAAGACTAGGTAAAAACAACGAATGTGAATCGAAATTTTCGTTATTTAAGATGTTTGTTAGGGCGAAAAGGAGCTTCAAGAAATTTAGCAACATACGGTACTATGTAAATGGTTTTTGTGTAGTAAGGAACCTATGCAAGTTATATGAGAACGAAAATGAGATGATTACAGCTTTAGCTTCCATCATCACTACTAGTTAACAGCATCAATTTTGTATAAAATCTAAATAAAATTATAGCACATTTAGTGCTTAATTTTGTACAAGTTTGCAATTTCTATCAACTTTTTCTTTTCATGAGCCAAAACATAAACGGGGCGCCAATTAAGGAGGTTATTATACCAACTGGTATTTCCACAGGATTGAGAAGTGTACGTGAAAGGGTATCACACACTGACATAAATAATCCACCAATTAAAATCGTCGAAGGAATGTTTTTTCTATGTGAAGGTCCAGATATCATGCGTGCCATGTGCGGGACTATCAAACCTACAAAGCCAATAATTCCTGTTTTGGATACAAATGCTGCAGTTACAAATGAACCAAGCAAATAAAAAAGCCACTTTACGCCTTCAACATTTACTCCTAGGCTTTTTGCTTCCTTCTCACCAAGTGACATCGCATCAAGTTGTTTGCTATACAATAAAGATAAAAAAACGAAAACACCTAATGATAATGCTGGAACAGGTATATCAGAAAAAGTAATACCAGAAAATGAGCCAAAGAGCCATACATGACCTGTTACTAAAGTTTTTTGCGCTATGTTCAATAACAACATACTTCCTGCAGAAAACATCGTACTCACCAATACACCGCTTAGTACGAGATGAACTACTGGTATTACACTCCCTTTTCTTGCCAAAGTTATAGTCATAAGAGAAGCAATTACCGCAAAAATGAAGCTCATTGTTGGAATGCTTGCATGTGCAATAGAATTGACCACAAAATATACAGCAAGTAAAGCTCCAAAGCTTGCACCTGCGGATGTTCCCACTAAATATGGATCAACAAGAGGATTTTTCATAATTGCTTGGAAAGTGTTACCAACGATTGATAGTGCGATACCTGTAAGTGTTGCCATGAGTACCCTTGGAAATCTTAAATTCCATATCATGTACTTTTCTGGAGAATCTTCAGTTAAAAGTTTAAAAATTTTGAAAACGCTTACATTCACTGTACCGAAGGATAGATTTAAGAGAAAGACCACAACAAAAATAACAGGGAGAGAGTATCTCCCTGTTTTTAAAATCAAAGACTTTAACTTGGACAAATTACTTTCCTCCATAGAAGAAATTATAGAAAATATCGAGATATTTGAATATATGTGGAGCCGCTTGACTTACTTCATCGCCATCAACTACAAGGATTTTGTTGTTTTTCACAGCTTTAAGATTTTTCATTATCGAATGATTTTTGACAGCCTGTTCAACAGATTTTACATCACCATAAGCACCAATGATAATTATATCAGGATCTTGCTGTACCAACCATTCCCAGCTTACCGATAACCAACCGTTATTTCCGGAATATGGAGCTGCGATATTCCTACCACCAGAGATGACGATAAGTTCATTCATATAAGAACCTGTACCAGCGGTCCAAAGTTCTTTTACTTTTTCATCAGGTACAGTTATAGTGAAAAATACTGTAGGTCTTTTTTCAAGAGGTATTTTTGAAGTTTTTTGACCAACTTCAGTCATTTTTTGCCTCAATTCGTTCGTGATTTTATCTGCTTTTTCTTTTACGTTGAAAACTGCTCCGAGTTGTCCAACTGCTTTTATTATGTCGGTGAGAGTGTTGGCGTTCAAAACATAAGCGGTAAGATTTGCTTTTTCAAGTTTCTCAACCTCTGGGAATTGGAATCCACCAAACATCAGTACAAGATCAGGCTTTAAAGAATAAATTTTTTCAATATTAAGCGGAACCATGTTACCTATATTTTCCGCTTTTTTGTAATTATCCCATGCTGTAACTCCAACAATCCTATCTTCCAATCCCAAAGCTTGAAGGTACCTTGTTGCACTTGGTGCCGCGGAAACTACTCTACGAGGTGGCATAGGAATGTTTACAATTCTTCCTGCATCATCAACAACCGCAACTGCCAAAGAAATAACCGTGGACAATAAAAGTGCCAATAACCAAACTTTTCTCAAAGCCTTCATATACAAACCCCTCCTCTATGCAAAAATTTTTTGCCATCCCCAGGCTACGTGGTGGATGGCTCCCTTCCTTTGCATGTTAGGTCTCCCGACTCGTGGATCATCCTACTCTTCACACCTTCCCAGCCAAAATTAGGCCAGTGGTATATTGTGAATTTCGTCCCCACTCACGGTGGCGGCCCCGCGCCGGATTTTCACCGGGCTTCCCTTTTAACATACAAAGGGAGGTTTATTTATATTTTTATCCTTAAATTTTATTATAAACCACTCTTTTTCAAAATTCAATATTTACTTTCTTGAATTAAAGCTACATATACATGTTTTTTGATAAGCATTATTTCTTAAAAGCTAATTTTCTGAGTTTTTGTACGTTATAAATGTTATACAGCGAAAATATCATCAGAACGATATCCGCGTTAGTTAATTTATAGATAGATTCACCAAAAATTTTATTAAACATGGAAAATAGGAATGTTAGAAATACATACCCGCCAGCTATTAAGAATAGGATATTTCCAACGTAAAGATGCGCTATGCGGTACGATGTTGCTGGTTTGCCGAATTCCCTAAATCCTGTTAAAAACACTAGTGAAAATGTAAAGAGTATAAGTGAAAATATATATTGTTTTTCAAATATATACATGATAGATATGAGAAAAGAAAAAAATATTGATATCCAAAGATTTAAATTTACATATTTCATGATAACAACCTCCAAGAAATATTGACTAAAAGTGCGAGAAGATAAGAAATGGTTAAACTATAAAATATCGCAAATAATGTGTATTTGTTACTATTTGTTTCCGCCTTTATAGCTGCAAGTGTTGCAAAGCAAGGCATGTAACCCAGAATAAAAACCATCAACGTTGCTGCTGTAACAGGTGAAAGCACCACATTTTCAATACCGCCATAGAATTGTGAGAACGACGATACGATAATTTCTTTTGCAACGCCACCAAATATAAGAGCGGAAACTGCCTGCCATGAAAAACCTAAAGGCCTAAATAAGAATTCTAGAGATTTGCCAATCATGGCAACAAAACTATTTTCAATATTGTTTGGATCTGGAAAATACGAGAGTGCCCATACAATTATGCTTGCTGCAAAGATTATTGTTCCAGCTTTTTCGATAAAATGTTTACCTCTGTTCCACATATACACAGCTATATTTGATAATTTCGGAAGCCTGTAACGTGGTAATTCCATTATAAAAGGAACAGTTTCCCCTTTAAGTATAACTTTGTTAACAATTCTTGATGAGATAGCTGTAAGTATTATACTTAAGAGATAAATTAAAAAGAAAGCCTCGGCTTTATATTGCGAGAAGGCAACACCTATTATCATTAAATAAACAGGTATCCTCGCGTTACAACTTATAAATGGAGACACCAAAATGGTTGTTATTCTCTCTCGTTCATCAGATAAACCACGAGCTGCCATTATTGAACTAACATTGCAACCAAACCCTAAGAGTAAGGTCATAAATGAACGACCTGTTAGTCTAAGGGAGTACATTAACTTATCCATAATAAATGCTATTCTTGGTAAATATCCACTTTCTTCCATTATCCCAAGTGCAAAGAATAAGGCAAATATGCTTGGTATAAAAGCTAAAACACTTCCAACGCCATTTATAATTCCATCAGATATTAAAGATTTAAACATAGTGTCGTTTCCTATAAATTCGACAAGTTTTCCAAATAGGAATTCCAAAAGTCCAACTAAAGGTTCCGAAGTTTTAAATGTAAAGTTAAATGCTAAATAAATGAGTGAAATAAATATAGGTATGCCTAAATATTTGTGCGTTAAAACATGGTCTAAAGCTTCCATGGTGGATAACAAATTGTTCGATTTTGTAAAACATCTCGAAATTATTGCGGTTATGTATTCATACCTCTTTTTAGCTATTTCCGTGTCTATTGATTCATCTGTTGTAAAGTCGCAATTATTTATTAATTCACGAACGAATTTATCGTTCTCAAGGTATTTTATAGCCATAAATCTTTTGTTGTATTCGTTTGAGACGCAATTTTCTACTTTCTTTATTAGATTTTCTATTTCTTCGCCATATTCAAATAATTTTGTTCTTATTACCTTTTTAAATGAATTTATTATCGTTTCCTTCAATTCATCAATACCTTCACCTGTATGAGCAGAAGTTAGAACTACTGGCACGCCTAAAAACGTTTGTAGCGCTTCTTTATCGATGTTTATGCCATTCTTCTTTGCTTCGTCTATTGCGTTGAAAACGGCAACGACATTTAAACCAAGTTCAAGAGATTCTAACAAAAGGTACATACCTTGTTCAGGTGTCATGCTATCAATAACAACGACAGTAACATTAGGGGGTGTAAAAATAAGAAAGTCTCGTGTAACTTTTTCATCTAAAGAAGTGGCAGAAAGTGAATAGACACCTGGCAAATCAACGAAGTGTAATGTATAGTCCCTATAGCTTGTTGCGCCTTCAATTCTTGTAACTGTAACACCCGGCCAATTCGCAACGTATTGGCGCGCGCCAACAAGTTTGTTGAATAAACTAGTCTTGCCTACATTTGGATTTCCAAGAAGACCGACTGTTATTACCATTCTTACTCCTCCAAATCTGTTACAGAGTTTTTAAGCACATTATCCCTTATCTTAGTTACCATAACTTTCGATAGTCTTCCAAAACCAATGTCAAATATTCCGACGGAAGTCTTAACTCTCCTATCAGGCAATATCTCGATAGTTTCATTCTCAATTATCCCACATCTACTTAAAGATGACCTTGCAATTCTACCAGCTAGGATATTTACAACTTTATAAATTCCAGGCTCTACAAAAGTAGCGGGAAGTGGTATTTCTTCGATAAGTTCAACTTCAACTAAATCAGCTTCAGCATCTCTTAGAGATATAGTTTTATTGAAGACTTTGTAAAGCCTTGGGTCACCCATTGGTGCAGCTTTAATCACCTCTATTCTTACACCTGGAAGTATCCCAACTGCTCTTAACTTTGGTGAAATATCGGAAGGAAGTATACGTTTAACTTCTACAATTGCACCTATCGGTACTTCGGAAAGTTTCATAACTGCACCTCACTCCGACATAGTTTGATAATTCGTAAAGACGGGTTCAGAGGGGATGTTCTAAAATTAGTTGAAACTTATTCTCAATAAAATTTTATAACACATTATGTGTAGTGTCAAGGATATTTTCAGTCAGAATTTTCAAGTTTGTGTTTTTTTAAGAAAAAAGATGATTTTAGTTGACTATTATTGATTGAAGTTATATAATAAAATTAATTTTCTTTTTACTGCATGTTTTACCTAATTGAACACTATTTCTTAAATAACAACTGGTATATGGGGGGGAAGTTTATGGAGCGAAAAGATGTTTTCAAATTTATCGAGGAAAACCAAGTAAAGTTTATAAGGCTTCAGTTCACGGATATAAACGGTACGATGAAGAATATCGAAATACCGTCTGATGAACTTGATTCTGCTTTGGATAGTGGGATAATGTTTGATGGTTCATCAGTTGAGGGGTTTGCAAGGCTCCATGAGTCTGATATGTATCTTAAACCTGATTTGAGAACAGTTGCAATGCTTCCGTGGACTTTTGATGGACACAGAAGTGCAAGAATCATATGTGATGTTTACAATGACCCTGAAACGCCATTCGATGGAGATCCAAGGTATAGATTGAGACTTGTTGAAGAAAAAGCTAAATCAATGGGTTTTATTCCTTATGCTGGACCCGAGGTAGAGTTTTTTATCCTACCACGTGAAAAAGGTAGACCTGTATTTGAATTTTTAGATAAAGGAAGTTATTTTGACTTATTACCTGTTGATATCGCGGAACATATAAGAACTGAAGTGTCTGTTCACCTTGAGGAAATGGGGCTTGACGTTGAAACAACACACCACGAAGTTGCGCCATCTCAACATGAAGTAGATTTTAGATACGCAGAACCACTTTTTGCCGCCGATAATGTTCAAACAGTAAAGTTGGTTATAAAAACACTTGCGATTAAAAACAATTTGTATGCGACGTTTATGCCGAAACCATTTTTTGGTGTCAATGGCAGTGGTATGCATGTGCATATGAGTTTGTTTACTTTGGACGGTAAGAACGCATTTTATGACCCGGATGCACCAGATGGAATCTCTCAAACAATGAAGTATTTCCTCGGAGGATTAATTGCACATGCAAGAGAGATAACAGCTATAACTAACCCCACTGTAAATAGTTATAAAAGGCTCGTTCCAGGTTATGAAGCACCCGTGAATATTGCATGGAGTAAAGGTAACAGAACAGCGTTAATAAGAATTCCAAAAGCTCGTGGTAAATCAACAAGACTTGAGTACAGAGCCCCAGATCCATCTTGTAATCCTTACCTTGCTTTAGCTGTAATGTTTGCTGCAGGACTTGATGGAATTGAGAATAAAATAGAACCTCCTGCTGCCGTTGAGGAAAATATATATCGTATGTCTGAAAGTGAAAAAATCAAAAGAGGTATCAACAAGTTACCATCAAACTTGAAAGAAGCTTTAGTAGAAGCTGAAAAAAGTGAACTTGTTAGAAAAATTCTTGGAGAACACATATGGGAAAAATTCTTAGTTTTGAAAGAACGCGAATGGTGGGAATATACGACAACAGTGACTGAATGGGAGAGAACTAAGTACGAAAATATTTAATTATATTTAGGTTATAACATGAGGTGGTTGGACTGTTTTTACCGATTACAATGGAAGAGGTTCAAAGGAGAAAATGGAATAAATTAGACATCATATTTGTGACGGGTGATGCGTATATTGATCACCCGTCTTTTGGTGTTGCACTACTTGGGAGATTACTTGAATCAAAAGGTTATAAAGTTGGAATAATAGCACAGCCAGTAAGTGTTGAAGATATAAAAAGGCTTGGAAGGCCTAATTTGTTTTTCGGAGTGACTTCTGGAAGCGTTGATTCGATGGTGGCAAATTATACTGCATCTAAGAAAAAAAGAAAATCGGATGATTATACACCAGGTGGTGTAAATAATAGAAGACCAGATAGGGCTATCATCCAGTATGTAAACATGATCAAGCAAGTTTTTAAGGATATTACTATAGTTATAGGTGGTATTGAGGCGAGCTTGAGAAGATTTGCACATTACGATTGGTGGAGTGATAAGGTTAGGAAATCCATACTTGTAGATTCTAAAGCCGATATCCTTGTTTACGGAATGGGCGAACGTGCTGTACTTGAGATAGCTAGACGAGTTGAAAATGGACAAAGCCTAGATGGGATTCTTGGGACTGTAATATGGAAAAGTGAATTAAATAAGTCAGATGAACCTTTCGAAATAGTTGAAATTCCTCCTTTTGAAGAAGTTTCGCAATCTAAAGATGCTTACAATGAAATGTACAAAAAGATAATACATTTAACTGACCCCATGAAAAAAATAAAAATCGTTCAAAAGCAAGATACGCGATATGTTATACAATATCCACCTTCCATGCCATTAAGCTCGAAGGAATTAGATGAACTTTACCTTTTGCCGTACGAGAGACGTGTTCATCCATTTTATGAAAATTTGGGAAGAGTGAAGGCAATAGAGACTGTTAGGTTTTCCATAACGGCCGTACGTGGTTGTTTTGGAAACTGTTCATTTTGTGCAATTACACATCATCAAGGTACGCATGTGACTTTTAGAAGTGAAGAATCTATATTAGAGGAAGTTAAAATTCTTACGAAAATGCCAGATTTTAGAGGAACTATAGTCGATGTTGGCGGACCAACAGCAAATATGTATGGTTATACATGTACTATAAGGGAGAAAAACGGACAATGCCTTAAAAGTTGTATGTTTCCTAAAGTTTGTAAATCTATTGGGAGAGAAGATAGCGCCATAAAATTTATAAACTTGCTCCAAAAAATAAAAAGCCTTCCAAAAGTAAATCATGTCTTTGTAGGTTCTGGAATTAGGCATGATTTAATTCTTTATTCTACAGATGCACAGTATATAATAGAAAATCTTGTGGATTATACTTCAGGACAGTTGAAACTTGCACCTGAACACGCACATCCGAACGTTTTAAAACTGATGCATAAGCCTTCAATTGAGCTTTTTCTGGAATTCAAAAAGAGATTTGAAGAGGCCTCAAGAAGGAAAGGCCAAGAAAAATACGTTATAGGTTATTTTATAGTTGGTCACCCAGGAGAAGGTGAAAAAGAAAATTTGTATTTAATGGAATTTGTAAAAAAACATCTTGGGTATATTCCACAGCAAGTGCAGATATTTACACCTACTCCCGGAACGTTGAGTACAACGATGTACTATACTCAAAAAGATCCATTCACTGGTGAGAAAATCTTCGTTATAAAAGATGAAAAGACACGTGAAAAATTTAAACAACGAATAATTTTTCAACGTAGGGACTAGTAAACGCTCTAAGTGCGCATCCATAACTCATTCTGAATTTTAAAATATCTCCTATTTGAAATTCTTTATCACAATCGGTCACATCAATTATCAGATGGTCGCTTGAAGCGTGTAAAACCTTCATGTTTTTATCAAATGGTATCAATCCATCTGGTTTGACGTCTTGCTCACCAACCGCTAATATAGCTCTCTTTCTGTATCCTTTATCTTCAAAGTGAGGAGTTCTGCCAAAAGCGTCCTTACCCAATTCTCCAACAGGAACAGAAGGCTTATAATCAACCTCAACGACTTCAGCCTCTAATATAACAGTATCTTGTTTTAAGTACGGTATATCTCTATCACCCGTTGCGTCAGTTCCAAGAATTATTCCTTCGCCTACTCTAAATTGATTTATACCTTTTGGTAAAGAGCCATCTTCAAGCATTTTCAATGTGACAGTACTTCCACCGCTTATTTTCAATCTATAACCAATTAATTTTTCAAGTTCGTTTTTTATGGAAAGAAGCGTATTCATATTTTCTTTTGTTGGTAGCACTCCGCCATAGCAACCCACATTTGTGCCGATGCCTACCAATCTTGCAAATTTTAATTGTTTGACAACTTTGTAAATCTCAGAAATCGCATGTTCGTACCAAACACCTTCACGTAAGTCACCAACGTCTATCATGTAAATTATTTGAACGTTCTTTTGGAGTTCACCAGCTATTTTATCGATTTCGTAAGCTGTTTCAGGCATAGATACGAGAATTTCATCAGCGTATTTTACTGCCAAAGGTAATTCAGAAATCATAGGTATTCTCAAAAGTTGATATGGTCCGGGGACATTATTTTCGTAAAGTTTAATTATATTCTTAAGTCTTGAATCACCTAATTTATCTACGCCGTTTTTTCGCATTACTCTAGCTATTTCAGGATTTGCAAGTGCTAATTTCGTAACACCTACGAGCTCTATATCGTTACTATGACATATTTCGGCTATTTTTTGAGTATTATAAGCAATGCTATCAATGTTAATCACTACCCGCGGAAAAAAAATACTCATTAAGCTCCCCCCAATTGAAAGATTTTATTTTAAATCGGTATTTGTTTATGGTAATGTTTTATGGTATAATTACATAAAAGCAAATTAAGTTAGTTATTCTAACTATACTATACCATAAGGAAGTTTTCCAAGAAAGATTTTACACTATCTAATATTTTTTGTAAATGATTTAAAATTATCGAATAAAACAAGAAGAGTTAACTAATTTGAATGGCTTTATTTTAATTTTTTGTAATTCATTATCATGGAGGGATTTTTGTGGATAAGAGAGTAAAGGAAGCTTGTGAATTTATAGAAAGTAAAATCAAAACTAAACCGAAAATAGCTTTAATTCTTGGTTCAGGGTTAGGTTTTCTAACAGAGAAAGTAGAATTTAAGCAAGAATTGAATTACAAAGATATTCCGAACTTTCCTTACTCAACTGCTCCAGGTCATGAAGGGAAGCTTGTTTTTGGTGAATTGTTTGGAAAGGAAGTAGTCGTTCTTAGTGGTAGATTTCATATATACGAAGGTTGGAATCCTTCGGATATAAAAATAGTGATACACACTCTAAAAATGCTAGGTATCGAAAAAATATTGATAACAAATGCTGCTGGTGCGGTTAACACAACATACAAGCCTGGTGATATTGTTCTCGTAAAAGATGTAATTAATTTTACCTTCAGAAATCCGTTGAGAGGACCAAATGATAATGATTTAGGTCCAAGGTTCCCTGATATGTTAGGAGTTTTTGATAAAGATTGGATGGGTAAACTAAAACAAATTTATCCAGAAATGAAAGAAGGGGTTTACATAAGTTTGACAGGTCCTACATATGAAACACCAGCTGAGATAAGGGCAGTTAGGAAAATGGGTGCAGATTTGGTCGGTATGTCAACTGTACCAGAGTTAATAGTTTGTGCGCATGTGGGTATTAAGGCTCTCGTTTTGTCTTGTGCAACAAATATGGCAGCTGGAATATTGGATCAACCACTTTCACATGAGGAAGTTGTGGAAGTTGCAAATTTGGTGAAAGAGAAATTTACGGAGATTGTTAAAAAAGCTTTGGAGGTATTAGAATGAATAGAGATTTTCTAAATATAGTCGCGGAATTGAATAAAGCTAAAAAAATACTTGTTGTGGGTCACATAATGCCCGATGGTGATGATGTAAGTTCTGTTTTAAGCGCTACTTTGGGATTGAGAAAAATTGGAAAAGAAGTGCTTGCTGGAATTGATTGGAGAATACCATGGTATTTTCAAGAATTTGAAGAAGTAAACGAAATACTATCTTACGAAAAAATAATGGAAGCAAATTTTAATCCAGATATTGTTTTAATTTTAGATGCTTCAAGTCCAGATAGAGTTGGGAGGTTTCAGGAATTTTTTGATAATCGGACAGTTCTTGTCGTTGACCACCACGGAACAAACACACTCTTTGGAACGTACAATTGGGTTGACACAAAATATGGTTCAACAGCGCAGATGGTTTTAAGAATCAACACGGAACTTGGTGTGGAGTATGATGAAAGATTAGCAACGCTTAACCTAATGGGTATAGCTACTGACACAGGATTTTTTAGATATTCAAATGCCGATGAAATAGTTTTCTCCGATGCTACAAAACTTGTCTCTTTGGGCGGAAAAATGTACCTTGTTTCAAGATTATTTGAAAATAAAAGAGTTGAACAATTTAAATTACTTTCAACAATGATTGAAAATATGAAGATGGAGTTAGATGGTCAAATAGTTTATTCTTACCTTTCAAAAGAAGATTATGAAAAAAATAACTGCAGTGAAGATGATAGCGGAGGTTTTGTTGGAGAATTACGCTCAATAAGGGGAATTGAATTGGCGATATTTCTATCAGAATATGAGAAAGGTGAAGTTCACGTGAGTTTTCGTTCACGTGATTGGTTTGATTGCAGTCGTCTTGCTGTTTTTCTTGGTGGTGGTGGGCATCCAAGGGCCGCAGGTTGTACTTTAAAAGGAAATCTTAATGTTATTGTTGAAGAAGTAATTAGAGAAGCAAAAAATATGTTCGTTAGTCAAAGAGAGAGTAGACTACTTATCAAGTGAATTTACCCACCTTGGGGGGATTAAAACGACTAGCACTGTAAATTCCAAATACAAGTTTATAAGGGAAGTTTACAACGGTTATGAATATCTTTCGAACGAAGATGGAATTTACCTTTTAAGGTTTATTCCAAGAAATTTTATTGATAACTTCGATAAATTCATTATAACTCTTAATTCATTCTCAATTTTTAACCGTATGTTTTTGCCAATAACAGCAGAAAAACATGATGAATATTACATTGTCAAATTCGCTTACTCGGATGAGAAACCCGTGCTAAATTACGAGGACAAAATAGATGATCAATCCTTGAGAGATTTGATTTATTCTTTGATGTTTTATATTTACGGTGTTAAAAATGGAGTATTTCCTTCTTTAGGTTATTATTCGTTAGATGATATCTTTGTATATGCAGGCCAAATATTCTTTTTACCACCTACTGTCTACTCATGGGATTTTATATATAAGGTACTTGATAAATCAGGAAGGAGTTTATTTGTAGCTCCAGAATTTTTAGAAAAAGGTACCACAAACTTTCAATCCACACTTTACGTCTGTGGTAAGATTATAGAATATTTCGATCATAAAAAGAAATATAATTTTATTACTCAAGAATTGGTGAAAGAAATACCTGAAGACAGAAAGTTTTACGATGGATGGTTAAAAGAATTTGGATTATTTGACAATGAAGAGATAGAAGAGTTCTCTAAAGAAATGTTTGAAAAAATAAAGAATTCAAAGGAAAAATTCAATATAATAAGATTGAAATCAGCACGTTGGATGGAACTAAATGCTGTTTTATTCAACTTAAATAAAAAAGTGTCCATTCTTGAAAACTCAGCAATGGTATTTGTTAAGAATGATTTTACAAATGTTCCAAGGCAGTTAGTGGCTAAATATAAAGAGCGCATTCACGTTTCTGATTATGACCTATTTTTAAGAACTCTTTATGATAATGTAAAGTTTAATTCTATAGTTCCTGTTATAATTTCAACGCTTAACTCGTTCGACAATATTTTTATATTCATGGATGACTTAGATAATTCTGATTATTTTGTTCGAAGCTTTGTGAGCTATTTAAGCGAAAGTAATTTTTCTAGTAAAATATGTATCTTTTCTAAAGAATCAAAATTTGCCAATTTCACATTCGAAATTCCTAAATCTATCGAAATCAAAATTTGTGAAAAGACTCCAATTTCTAATGAACTTTTTCCCGAAGATTTTAAATATCTTTCAATACTTGGTGAAAATTTTTCAAGAAATGATGTGAGAAACTTCGAAGAAGTTTTGAAAATGAACTTTGAGGAAAAAATTAAGTACGGGTTAAGAGAGGGTATTATAGAATCGGATGATGTTAATTATAGATTTTCCAACGAACATTGGAAACAACTGTATGAGTCGATAGATTTTGAAGAAAGGGTTGCTATACATTCTAAGCTTGCAAAATTGTATCTGAATTTGGATAATCCATATAGGGATATTTTAAAAAGTGGATTTCATTACATGTTGGCTGGTAAAGATATATCAGCTGCAGTAATTTATTTGAGATTCATAAGGAAAAATTTAGATACATATGTATTTTCAACTGAGCGAATGAAAGATATCTTTTCAAAGATTTATTATATTTTAAAAAGATATAATCGCCTTGACTCTTATGCTTTTCATTCACTCAGATTGAAGTTTCAATACCAATCTTTTGAAGATTTACCTTTTGAAGAGCCCTTGCCAGAAAATGAAAAATTTCTGCATCTCAAACTATTAGAAAAATACATTAACAATAAAGAAAGGGAAGTTATAGAAGATTTTCCAAAGCTTTTTGAAAAACTACAAGTAAAATCAGAATATAATTTTGAAGATTTTAAATTGCTTTCAGCTTACTTAATTTACAATTACTCATATTACAGAGTCTACGATAAATTAGAGAATATTGAAGAATTTAAAAATATCGCTAACAATATTAATGAAAAAAACGAGAAATGGGCAACTTTGAAAGCAGAATATTTATTATTGATGGCTAATTCGGTGTCATATAAAGACAGAAAAGAAGCAAAGGTTCGTTTAGAACAAGCGACAAAAATTGCGACTCATTACAACAAAAAATATCTTTTGATACAAGCGTACAATACTTTTGGTATATTGAATGATGCAACCTCTCTTTCTATTGACAATTTTAGAAAAGCAATTCAAATTTCAAACGAGATAGGCTACATGAAGAGAAAATTCATTCCAACGATAAACCTTTTAAGAGCATTACTTTATTTTGGATACATTGAAGAGATGCGAGATAAAATAGATGAGTTTGGGAAATATAAGTTAATTATAAATAATCCATCAGATTTAGCTTTTTATTATAGGATATTATCTTTTTTACCTTTGTATGAACAAAAATACGAAGAAGCTAAAGAGATTCTTAATAAATCTTTAGAGATAGAATCTAATTTTGGATTGCAAAAATCCTCACTTAGAGCAATTATTTTAAATGAACTTATATGTAGTAATTACGATAACGCAAGAAAAATTATAATTGAAAATAAAGAAGATCCAGCTATAAAGACAAGAGCCTTCGAGTATTTAGTAAATATGGTTTTGGCTGAAAATGATGACGAGTTCAAAAAAATATGGATCGAATATAAGAACTCACCTTACACACTTTTAAGGGAAGAAATATTGTATATTTTCGCTGAAAAAATTGCAGAAGTTGATTTAGACGGATTTTTAAAAGAAATCAATAAGTGGGAAAGTGAATATACAACAGGTGATGTTAAACTTTCACTTTTTTACATATTACTTGCGAAACATAAATATATAAAAACAATAGGAAATTATGTTCGTTTATCCCAATTAACTTCGGAATTATGCACGCTTGCAAACGATATAAAAATTGATCATCCTATCTTAAAAGAATGTACAGGTGAGAAAGCGGATAAGTTCCATGGATTATTACATATATTTAAGAGGATAGATATGAGAATTACCATAGAGCAATTTGTTAATCTTTTTGCGGCAGAAATCCATAGGCTATTTAACGCAGAAAAGTTATTTTTGAATGTTAATGATGAATTAATTGGAATTAGTTATAATATATCGAATATTCCGTATATGACAGAAATCCCAAAAGAAGAGGTATTTCAACTATCGCCATTGGAAGTTTTAATCAAAGAAAATATAGACGATAAATCAAGCTATTTGATTTACATATATAGTGAAAATTACAAATCAAATGATCCTTACGAACTGGAGAAACAGCTGACATTGTTACAAGAACTATTTAGCGGGCAATTAAGAGGGATAATTTTAAGGGAAAGAGCAAACATAGATAGCCTGACAGGTTTGTACAACAGATGGAAATTCAATCAATTTATTAACGAGCTTTTTGATGGAAAATCAACGAAATTTTCAGTTTTTATTGCCGATATTGACAGTTTCAAAAAAATCAACGATACTTACGGACATATCGTTGGGGATAATGTATTAAAAAATATAGCTAAAATTTTGAAAGAACACGTTCACAACGAAGGATTAGTAGCGCGTTACGGTGGAGAAGAATTTGTTGGGATATTATATGGAGAAAAAGCCAAGGCAATAAAAATTTGCGATGCTATAAGAGAGAATGTAGAAAAAGAATCCTCAAACATATTTGGTTTCAGAGTAACAATCAGTATAGGTATGGCAGACGTTAATGAAAAAGAAAATGTTACTGAATTGCTTGGTTTAGCTGATCAGAGATTATACAAAGCTAAAGAAGCGGGAAAAAACAGAGTTGTTTGGGGTGAATATAGATGCTGAATTTTGAAGTTTTGGAATTTTTAGTTGAAACATATTGGAGTAAGGATTATATAGTTGAACAAGATGGAAGAAGAAAGCTTGCTAAATTTGTAAAAGAAGGACTTATTACTAGACCCGAAGAAGCAGTTTTAAAATCAGAGTTAGCTAAAAACATTCAAGGAATAATAGTTCCTGAGAGTTTTGTTTTTGAAAAATCAACTATATTAATTTACGATATTGATAATATCAAATACTTTAACAAATTTGACGAAGAGATGAAAAAGCTTGTACCTTTGTTTTTATTAAACCTTGCTAAGAACATTTTACATATTCCAAAGTTGTATGTTACTGTTTTTGGTTTTATGGATATAGTTGAAGTAGGAACCGACATATTAATATTTTTACCTTTTGTACAAGATTATAAAAGGCTAATCGATTTGAATTCCAACGACAAAGAAACGCAGTATTTTATAGACCCTGAAGTTATTAAAAATTCGTTGTTATCAGATAGTTCGACAATATATGTTTTTGGAAAGATAATAGAAGCGATTACAGAAGATGCAACAATTAAAGATATATGTAAAGAAATGACTAAAGAAAATCCTTCTTTGAGAAAAATTAAAGAGGATATACCATATTTTACTATTTCAAAAAAGAAAAGAACCTTGGCGTTAAAGAGAATAATCAGGGACGAAGAGAGTGAAATATTAAAATTTATTCAAAGCGAAAGAATCGATGAAAATTTTTTGGGCGTTATTGGTAGTCAAAGAATAGGTAAAACTACTATTATTGAAAATATTGAGAATACATTAAGAGAGAAAGGTATTCCTTTCTTACATGCGATGAGCGGCTCAGATATAATTGCTCAAACATTACAACTCGTGTCAGATATCATACCAAGTGAACTACTTAACGAATTGTCGCAATGTATTGAAAAAACATGCAAAATAGATACTATTTCTATAGCAGTTGTCCAAGCTCTTGAGAAATTAGATAAAGTTGTTATATTTGTCGACGATTACCACGAAGTCCCAGAAGCTCTGAGATCTCTTCTCAAAAAAATTTCGAATTTGATTAGGAGTAAAAATATAAAGATAATAGCATTCAGTGTAGAGGATTTTGAAGAATTTGAAAAAAGAATATACATCAATCCTTTCACAGTCGAGCATGTAAAAAAATTGCTTGAGTCTTCTTTCAACAACGTGCATGAAATCGATATTCTTTCCAATTGGTTGACAATGGTATCGAATGGTTTACCGGGCGTTATAGTAGAGTATTTGAGTTACCTTTATGAAAAAGATATCATTTACTTTAAAGATAGCAAATTAATATACGATATAGATAAGCTCGCAGAAATAAAGATAGAAAATGTTTTTGAGAAAAAAATAGAGAGTTTTAGTGATGAAGAAAGATATATTGCTATCCTTGGCCAAAAGTTCACAAAAGATGAAATAAAAATGTTTAGTGAAAAAATAGGCAAAGAAATAGACATTTCTAAACTTATATCTGAGGGTATAATCTACAAGGAGTATGATAAGTATCGCTTTACACTAAAACATTATTGGGAATTACTTTATAAAAACATACCTTTACAAAAAAGAATCGAACTTCATAAATTTTTTGCTGAAAAATCTAATGATATATTCAAAAAAGCTTGGCATCTTGAAATGATTGGGAATAAAATAAGTGCTGCCACTGTTTATTTGAAGTATATCAGGGATTTACTTAACTATTACGCTTCCCCTTCACTTGTTAAGTCTGTTATTCGCAAAGTGAAAGATATTATTGGAAATAGAATTTCTTACGCACTCATAAAATTTGAAACAGAGCTTCTTACAAGAACCGAAGAGATGGAAGAGCTTAAAAGCTTAAATATTCCGGAAACAAGGCTTTATTCATATCATTTAGCAAAGAAATTTTTCTTTTCGTATGATGAAAAAATGACGTATGAAATTTTGAAGAGATTTCCAAACGCATACGGCAAAATTGGTGAGTTAAGAAAAAAATTGCTCTTTCTACGTGCAGAGTACGAAATCACAAGGAAAAGAAGCGATTATTTTCAAAAAGCCACAGCTATAGTTTCTGAATTAAGAGAGAATAATCCGATTCATGCTGATATTCTTGTTGATGCTTATTTTTTCACTGCACGCGTTCTATCTGATACACCTCAAAAGGCTCTGCAATATCTTAAGAAAGCCGAAACAATAGCTTTAAATTATAATTTTGCTCATAAATTGTCAAGTATATACAATAATATGGCTATTGAAAGTTCGAACATGCACATTTCGATGGCTTATTTGAAAAGATCTGTTGAGGTTGCAAACGATATTGGACTTCCTGCGAAGGGATATTTAGCTCAAATAAATATTTTGTATCATCAATTGTACGCTGGAAAAATCAACGATTTTATAAATGGAATTTCAAGTATAAAGCCAAGAGTAGAGTTACTCGGATTGACACATGAAATTATTTATGCAAATTCACTAGAAGCTTATTATCATGCTTACAATTTTGAAATAGAAGAAGCTCTCGAGCACATTTCAGAAATTGAAAAATTAACGAATAAAACTTACGATGCAGAGAAAATTTTTTTAAATGTTTTAGTTAGAAATTTTGAAGAGGTGAAGAAATTAGCGTCGAAAATAGATATTTCTAATTTAGATGAAAAAAATCGAAATGTTTTAGAAGTTATAAAAAAATTTGATAGCGACGAATTTGGTATTAGTTGGGAAAAATACATAAATGGTGGAGGAAAGGTTTTTAGGGAAGAAATGTGCGCTGTTTTCGGCGATAAACTAGCTAAACTATGCCCTGAACTTTTCAGAAAAGAACTTGAGTACTTAGAAAATAAATTCACATTAGATGGAAGTTTACTCTCGCTTGCGATGGTTTATGAAGGGTATGGTCATTATTATAAAGGAACTGGGAAAATTTATAAGGCGAATGTCTACTATTCGAAAGCTATAACAATTTACAAGGATATAGGATTGATTAAAGCTGCAGATTCTTTGTCTAAAATGTATGATATAGCGACTTCTACAGAATCGTTAAAGGAAATTGAAGATACAAGATCTCTTTCACTCGATGTCTTAACGAGCTTAAAAGTTGTTGATCCAAAAAATGATCCACAAATTCTAATGGATTACTTTGTTTCAAAAGTTTTATCTGTTTTTCCAGTCAAAAATGTTTATTTCAAAATATACGATAGGGTTTTAGATAAAACATTCGAAAGTGGTATCGGGGATTTCAAAAAGTATGAGATGGATTATATAAGCGTTTCACCATTAGAAATTTATCTTTCGGATAACTTTGATCCTAAATCACATTATGAAATATATGCATCTAACCCAGATGTTTCTTTCAGTGAAGATTTAAAGCAAAAACTTATCTCCAAAATGGAAATCATAGAATACGGTTTTGTTGCTGTTTTTAAGGGTTTTTTAACCCGCATGAGAAGTTACGTTGATCCACTTACAAAACTATTCACAAGGTATTATTTTGCAGAACTTTTATCTCAATACTTTGAGAACGCAGTTAATCAAAAAGATAGTCTGGCTATAGTCATGTGTGACATAGATAATTTTAAAAAGATTAATGATACTTATGGACACCTTGTAGGTGACGAAGTGCTTAAAACTATAGCAAAAATTTTGAGAGATAACGTTAGAGCAACAGACATTGTTGGAAGATTCGGAGGAGAAGAATTCATAATGGCATTTCCATCAACAGATTCTGAAGAGGTTGTTTTAATATTAGAAAGATTAAGAAGACTAATAAAGGATGTTCAAGAATTCCCATTTAAGTTAACTCTTAGTTTTGGAGTTGTAAGTTATCCACAAGACACTGAAAATATTATAATAAAAGCCCCAGAAGATCTTATAAGACTTGCTGATACTGCCTTATACCATGCTAAGAATACAGGAAAAGATAAGATTGTTGTATATTCGGAGGGAATGACAGGTGGATTACATGCTTAATATTTCAACTAATATCACAAGAAAAATTCTTGAGACTCTTTGGAATTATGGTTGTGATTTATTTTTGAATGAAGAACTCGCGGATCATGTTAATTTTAAGTTAGGAGGTAAAGTCCCACTATTTGCAATTCCAAATTCAACTAATGGTTTTATAGAAACAATAAATCTACTAAATAAGGAGGGTATAGAATTTCGGATTATAGGTCGTGGAACAAACATCCTTCCTGTTGATGAACCTTTGCCATATGTTGTTGTTTCCACGGAGCGAATGGATGATGTTTTCGTTGACAACGAAAAAATACAAGTAGGAGCTGGCCTGTCATTCAAAAAATTGTGCCTTGTTGCGCTTGAAAACGAGCTTTCTGGTTTTGAAAACGCTTTTGGTTTACCCGGTAGTGTTGGTGGAGCTGTTTATATGAACGCTGGCTGTTATGGTTGGGAAACTGCTGAAAACATTGTTGAAGTTGTTGCTTTTGATGGTAAAGATATTATAAAACTGGGTAAAAATGAAATAGGGTTTGGATACAGAACTAGTATATTTAAATCTGAAAAAAATCTAATAATTCTCCAAGCTACATTTAAGTTGAAAAAGGGGAATAAGAATGAAATATATAATTTAATGCTTGAAACGATGAAAAAACGTTATGAAAAGCAACCTTTAGAATTTCCAAGTGCTGGTAGTGTTTTTAAAAGACCGAGACCGGATTTTTATGTTGGGACAGCTATTGAATCTCTTGGTCTAAAAGGTTTTTCAATTGGCGGAGCACAGATTTCCGAAAAACATGCTGGATTTATAATTAACAAAGGTGGTGCGAAGGCAGAAGATGTTTTGAAATTAATAGAATACGTAAAAGACAAAGTTAGAGAAAAATACAATGTTGAACTTGAGACAGAAATTGAAATATGGAAATAATATAAATTTTAAATACGGAGGTGTAAATCATGGGTATTGACAAAGGATTGGTATGGAAAAAGAGAACACGTGAAGAAATTGAGGTTTTTTCCGAAAGTTATAAAACGTTTATAGACTATGCGAAAACCGAAAGACTTGCAATTGAATATTTTGAAAAATTATTAATAAAGGCCGGGTTTGTAAGCATAGATAATTATACGGGTAACGAAGATGGAGTCTTTTTCGTAAACCGTGGAAAGTCATTGGTTGCCATTAAAGGAGATATTACAAAAGGTATAAATTTTGTAGCAGCACATGTTGATGCTCCAAGGATAGATTTAAGACCTTATCCTTTATACGAAGATAGTGGAATAGCACTTGGCAAGACTCATTATTACGGTGGAGTTAAGAAATACCAATGGCTTAGTTTACCGTTAGCATTGGTTGGAGTTGTTGTTAAAGAAAATGGTGAAAAGATAAATGTTTGTATCGGCTGCGATGAGAAAGATCCGGTTTTTGTTCTTCCAGATTTATTGCCACACCTTGATAAAGAAGACAAAAAGGTAAGTGAACACTTTAAAGCTGATAAAATGAATGTCATTTTAGGTTCTATACCTCTTATAGGTGAAGAAAATGAAGCGGTTAAGAAAAATGTTTTAAAGTTGTTAAAGGAGAAATACAACATAGATGAAGAAGATTTTATAAGTGCAGATTTAGAACTCGTTCCTGCGTTGAAACCAAGAGATGTCGGAATTGATGCAGGTATGATAGGGGCTTACGGTCACGACGATAGGATATGCGCCTATCAGGCAATCATGGCGTTTGTAAATTCAGAAGTTTCTAAAGACCAAAAAGCAGCTGGAGTTATATTATTTGACAGAGAAGAGATAGGTAGTGAGGGTGATGCTGGAGCTCAAGCAAGATTTTACAAATCGTTTGTAAGAAAGTTATTAAAAATAAAAGGTTTTTCAGATGCAGAGAGTGCATTTGATGAAATCATCAATAAATCTTATGTTATTTCAGCGGATGTTACAACGCTTTATGACCCTTCATATCCAGATGTTCACGATAAATTGAATGTTGCAAAGCCGGGCTACGGAGTTGCGATTGTTAAATACACAGGTCGTGGAGGTAAAGGTGGGGCTAGCGAAGCACATGCAGAGTTGGTTGCGAAAGTACGGGGCGTTCTCAACAAAAATGGCATTTCTTGGCAGAGTAGTTTACTCGGAAAAGTTGATGTTGGTGGTGGAGGCACTGTTGCAAAGTTTTTAGCTCAGGAGGGTTTTGATACAATAGACATGGGACCTGGATTAATGAGCATGCATGCTCCATTTGAACTTGTTTCGAAAGCCGACTTATACGAAACTTATTTGGCATTTAAAGTGTTAATGGAACAACTTTAATTTCTTCAATTTTTCTTGTTTAGAAGTGATGAGGTGAAAAAATGAACGACGAAATGATTGTTCAACTTGAAAAGTTACTTAGAGAAATATGTTTTAAAATAAGAGTTCATGGTCGAGAAGCTTTGAAAAATTACTCTATAACACCAGCTCAATTTGATTTGCTACAAAAAATTTATTTCAATGGCCCACAAACAATGACAAAATTAAGTCAAATGTTAGGTATTGCAAAAAGTACAACAACAGGTTTAGTAATGAGACTTGAGAGGGATGGATTTTTGAAAAGAAGGCAGAAAAAAGAAGATAAAAGAGTCTCTTTTGTTGAAATAACACCACTTGGAGAAGAGGTTATAAAAGCGGTCATAAATTACAGAATAGATTATGTAAGAAGCGTTACTATGCAATTACCCGAAAACGATGTTGAAAAATTATACTCATTGTTAGATAAGCTAGTAAAAAATATGAACAATTAACAGATGATTACAAATAGTAAGGTAAAAAAGGTGATTTAATGAAGGTAATCAAAAAGGTTTTTTTGTTCTTTTTAATTTCTGGAACATTTTTATACCCTTTGCTACTTCTTGCTTTGACTGTTATTGGTGAAAACGGAAGTATAGTTTACTATAACGATAAATTAATAGGTACCATAAAAAACGCAAGTATTACATTTGACGCCACATTTCCAGGCTATTTGAAAGTCATCAAGCCTGGTTATATATCTTTTGAAAAATATTTAACTGAAGATGGGACAATAACGGCAACTCTAACTTTGCCGTCTTATCTTCAACTTAATGTTAATCCAAAAGATGCAGTAATATCAATTGATGGATTTTTACAAAAAACTTTAGACAACAAAATTGTTATTTCTCCAGGAAAACATGTTATAGATGTTAGCGCGCCGGGTTATACCACAAAAACAATTGAGATAAACATTCTTCCGTACGAGGAAAAATTTATAGATATTTCTCTAAAAAAAACCACAACATTGCGTATTGAATCTGATAAAAAGATAGAAAATGCATTTTTTGATAATTTGCCAATATCTCTCCCATTAACATTAGAAGTTATACCTGGGAAACACAAATTAATTCTTCCAAATAACTTTGTAAGAAATAATGTAGAAATTGAAATCCCGAGTCAAGATGAATATACAATTAAAATTGATACTCATGAGAAATTCCTACTTTCTGTATCTGGAAAACCCAACGATGCTTACGTTCAAATAAAGGATCAAGTTTATAAAGCACCATTTAATATTAGTTTTCCAGAAGGTGTCTATAACATAAAAATTTTTTCTCAGGGATATGAAGAATATAAAACAACAATTGATTTAGATAGAAATAAAACGCTTTATTTTGCATTAAAACCATTGGAGGAGGTCACTGTTAAATTTAGAAAGAAAGGTTACACTGTCGAATTTGATGGATTTGCTCGTGAAAGTGTTCCAAAAAGTCCGATATTTACTACAATAAAAGACGAAAAAGGGAATATTGTGTGGCTAGGGTTTAGTGATGGGACCTTTGAAGATATTCCAAAAACTATTCCTATTCTTATTGGGCGTAACCATTCTATTTTTGTTGCTAATACAATTTATAATGGCCCAGCTATAGTACATGTGCAAAGCGGTCAAAGGGTCTTATCCTTTTTTAATAATGAAAAAATAGGTGAATATGAGATAAAGAATTTTACCATCTTTGATAATAAAACAAATTGCCTTGTCAATATTTATTCCAAAGAAAGAATAGATGTTTATTGGGATGGAAAGTACATAGGAAAAACTCCAATTTATCTTTTTAATGCAGAGGAAGGGATTCATAACGTTGTTTTTAAAAATGGGGGAATTACATTATCAGAAGTCAATTATGAAGTTAGGTCTTCTCGCTTGAATGAGATAAAATTTGGTGAATAAGTGATATTATGAATTTATAAAGGGCGGTGGTAAGGTGAAAAAGCGATCGTGTTTGTTGTTAATAAAAGTTATTTTTGTGTTTTTCTTTTCAATTACTTCGGTTTTTGCTGCTACAATAAAAGACCTTTCGCCATCTGCTTCCGATTACAAAGCAGTAAATGCATTAGTTGACATGAAAATATTAGACGTTGATTCAAATGGAAACTTTAAGCCCTCGCTTCTTATTACTAAGTTGGATCTTGCAAGGTATCTTTACAACCTTATTGATTATTACAACCTTAATAACTTATCAAGATTACAAACAAGTTTAGGTGATGTCGTAACATCAAGTGATTTAAAAAAATTGGATAGTAAAATCTCAGGTTTGGACAGCAGGATTTCCGGTGTTGAGAAACAAATTCAATCGATTCAAAGTAGTCAAAATAATCTTCAAGATACGGTTAAGAACCTTCAGGTAAATATAAATGAAATGGCAAAAAAGATAGATTCTTTAGAAAAAAAGATTTCCGCTCCAGTTTCAACTCCTTCAATACCATCATCTTACCAAGAAACGTTAACAAGCTTGCAGAAAAGTGTGAATGATTTAAAAACTCAGCTATCAAATAATGAAAAACAACTCTCAACTATAAAGCAGCAAATATCAGTAAATGAGTCTAGTATTGAGAATTTGAATAAATTAATCCAAAAAAATACCGAAAAAATAGATAGTCTAACTAGTAATATATCCAGTTTAACTAATAATGTATCAAAAATAAATAATAAACTTGAAATTGTAGATAACATTTTAGTTAATTACTCGAATGAGATTCAAACTATTAAAAATAGTATAGAAAACATTAATGTTAATACGAAAAATACCAATAACAGAATAGACTCTCTTGAAAAACTAACGCTTTCTATTAATTCATCGTTAGATCAAAGATTGAAAAAAGTCGAAGAAATAATAAATAAAGGTGATGAATTTCTAAAAAAATTGGATGTGGTGGATGCTATTACTGTGGAGAATGCTTTTAATAATATCCAACTTTTAACAAACAGATTTGACCAGATAGAACAGAGATTTAATAAAATTGAAGACTATGTTAATACGTTAAATGTAGAGCAAATGAAAATTATGAACGAAATTTCAAAGTCCAAAGTAGAGCAAGAAAAAATAAATGAAATAGGTTCTAAATTAGAGACTTTAAATGATTATCAGCAAAAAACAAATAACGAGATTTCGAAAATGCAATCAAACTACGACCAACTTAAAAATGAACTGAATATAACAAGATGGATTGCTATAGGAAGTCTTCTTCTTTCAACTGTACTTTTCTTCATTATAATAACTAATCAATAAAGGAGATATTTATGATAGGTTTAGCTTTGGAAGCTGGTGGGGTAAAAGGTTTTTCACATATAGCCACACTTAAATTATTTGAATTGTGTGGGAAGAAGCCAGACATAATTTCAGGTTCATCTTTTGGTTCAATTGTCGGGACTCTTTATGCACTCTATCAAGATTCTGAAAAAGTTTATGGAGTGTTGGCGGAAAATATAACAAACTTTTTAAAAAGGAAAAAATTTTCCAATTTCAAATTTTTCAATTTTGAATTAATCTTGGTGGAATCTCTTGTAGATCTCGATGATTATTACGATTTCTTTAAATCTCTCTACGGTCGAGCTAAGTTTTCTGATTTAAAAATTCCTGTTGATGTTGTTGCTTTTGATATGGAAAATCTTGAATCTATAGTTATTAACGAAGGATTTTTAGTCGATGCAGTCCTTGCCAGTTGCACAGTGCCAGGTGTCTTTGAACCAACTTATATTGCAGGTACCAAAATGTTAGATGGTGGTGTTCTATCACCAGTTCCAGTGATTGAACTAAGAAATAAAGGGGTTGAAAGAGTCGTTGCAAGTATTTTTGAGGAACCAAAAAATTCTTATAACACACATATGGAGCTAATGCTTTATATTGATTCAATTAAAGGAGATATAATTCTTCAAAGAGAAATAGAGACAGCGGATTTTGTGATTTCTTATCCAATCTCAGTTCAGTGGACTGAACTGGAAAAATACAGGGAAGTTTATAATAACGCTCTAAAAATAATTTACAATAGGAGAGATGAATTTGAAAATTTCATTGGGCGGTGACATTGTACATTACATTGGTGCAATTGGATTTTTTAAATCAATAGATGAAATTGAGGAAAATAAAAGATTAAGTGGTGATTTTGAGATTTACTGTTCTGGTTTTTCATGTATACCAGCTTTGTTGTGGTATTATAACAAAAATAGTGCTTACAATACTCTTTCAAAAATGTGGAATGAATTACCAAAAATTTTTCCTAATGCCTCGAAAAATTCATTGAAGGAAATCTCAAAGAATGTATTTACTCTCGTGAAAATGCAGAAAAAGTTGGATGAAGAGGAAAGTAGGAAAAATTTGACGCAATTTTTTGAAAAATGGGTTCCAAATTTTGAAATAACTGGTTCTGAGAAAATAAAATTTTGTTCATTTAACCTTGAATCATCTCAAGAGGAAATTTTGGTAGGGAACTCCATAGACATAATTGTAAAAGCAATTAATTACCCTATTGATTTTTCACCTGTGAAAGGTTATACTTCACTAAGTTGGATATTTGGAATTCCGCTTGGAGATGTTATAATATACATTGATTGGATAAAAAGTTTCAAACCTCAGAGAGCCTCAGATTACCTTCTTTTATCGACTTTCTCAAGAACACTTAATATAGCCAAGGATAGAATTTCAAAATCAAAATATTTTATCAATATAGAGATCGATAATAATTCTAATTTTGCTATCATAGCCAACAAATTTTATCAGGCTGGGAAAAAACTAACAGATTCTATATATAAGTGAGAAAAAATGCAGAACTAAATTTAAGGAGGGGACTATTATGAAAAAACTAAAAAGCGTAATAGCTTTGATTTTACTTGGTTTACTTTTTGTGAACTTACTTATGGCTCAGACGACAACTACAACAACTTCAACATCCAAAAAATCCAAAACTGTAAGAGTATCAGCGGATTACGTTGAGCCAAAAAGCGATGTTATTTATTACAAAGGAAGAATTTTTGTCAATATTGAAGAAGATAAGGTAAGTGTCAAAACTTCTGAAATGTATGTTAAAAAAGTAAATGATAAGTGGAAGATAGTAGATATACCTGCAAAAGCAGAATTTTCATTTGATGGTGGTAGTGCCGTAGCAGATAAAATGACTTACGACCTTGATAATAGAACAGGTACCTTAACAAATACAACTGTGACAATTATTGACTCAAAGAGTAATGAAAAGATAACGATTATTGCAGATACTATAAACTTTGATTTGGATAACGATAAATACAGTGGTACAAAAAAAGGAGGAGTTAATATAACAAAAGGCGATATTACGGCTGTTGCGGATAAATTTGAATACGATAAGAAAAAAGGCGAACTCACCCTTATTGGTGCAGTTGTTATTAACGATTCAAAGAAAGGTATAAAAATGACGGCGTCTGATGCAGTTATATATACTGAGAAAAACGATATGAAAGCCAATAATGTTAGCATTGAGTTGAAAGTAGAGTAATTTGTAATAGACCATTCTAAGTAAGAATTTTTGCGAAAGAGTGATGGATTTGAAGAGGATTATCATTTCTGGTCCCACTGGTGTTGGCAAGACAGACTTAATTGTTGAAATATCAAAAAATTTACCAATAGAAGTCATTTCCATGGATTCTAGGCAGATTTATAAGTATATGGATATAGGAACAGCTAAGCCTGACCCATATCAGTTGATGTTAGTTAAGCATCATATGATTGATATTATAGAACCTAATGAATATTTTAATGCCTTTTTGTACCAAAAAATGGCAAAGGAAATTGAAAAAGAAATCCTATTAAAAGGTAAAATCCCCATTTATGTTGGCGGTACTGGACTTTATATAGATGCTCTTGTAAAAGGTTTTTTTGAAGGAGTACCACGTGATGAAAATATCCGAAAAGAACTTAGTAAATTAAATGAACAAGAGCCAGGCATATTGAGAAAAATGCTTGAAGAATTTGATCCAGAAGCCGCAAGCAGAATACATCCACAAGACATGAAAAGAACCATCAGGGCATTGGAAGTTTATCTAAAAACGGGAAAGAGAATTTCTGAATTACAAAAACAAGATAAATCAGATGATTTTGTTTTAATTGTTTTGAATACAGACAGGAACATACTGTACGAACGTATCAACATTAGAGCTGAAAAAATGATTGAACACGGTTTAATAGACGAGGTTAAAGAACTCATAGAAAAATACGATAAAACACTCGATACCTTTAAAACTATTGGATACAGAGAGATAATAGATTATTTAGATGGTATATATGGTCTTGAGACTGCTATTCATCTCATCAAAAGAAACACAAGACATTACGCAAGAAGGCAGTTAATATACCTTAGAAGATTTAAAAACTCATTATGGTTTGATCCACTTCACTCTGAAACAAAAGAAAAAATCGTAGAGATAATTTCTGGTGTTTATAACGAATTATCTCAAAAAAAGAATGAAAATTAATAACGTTTATTGTGGAAAAAACTGGTTGGAAAAACTGAGGTGAAATTTTATGGAAGCATTATACAGAAAATACAGACCCAAAAATTTTTACGATATTGTTGGTCAGGAACACATAAAAAAGCTTTTAACGAATGCTTTAAAACTTCAAAAGATAAATCATGCATATATCTTTGCTGGTCCAAGAGGGACTGGAAAAACCACTACAGCAAGGATATTGGCAAAATCTTTGAACTGTGAAAAAAATCAATTTGGTGAGCCATGTAACGAATGTGCATCATGTCAAGCTATAGATAATGGTTCACACCTTGATGTTATAGAATTAGATGCTGCCTCGAATAGAGGCATTGATGAAATAAGAAAGATAAAAGAAGGTGTAAATTTTACACCCGTAATGGGGAAATACAAAGTATACATTATAGATGAAGTTCACATGCTCACAAGAGAAGCTTTCAATGCTCTTCTTAAAACATTGGAGGAACCACCACAACATGTTGTTTTTATACTTGCAACGACCAATCCTGAAAAAATTCCTCCAACAATAATGTCAAGATGTCATGTACTTGAATTCAGAAACATATCTGAAGAAAACATAGTAAATAAATTAAAATCAGTATGTGAAAGAGAAGGTTTTGACGTAACTTACGAAGCTTTGAAGAAAATAGCGAAGCGTGCTGAGGGTGGACTAAGGGATGCACTTTCAACGTTAGAGCAAGTCATTAGATATACAGGAGGAGAAGTTACCGAAAAAATAGTTGATGAAGCATTAGGACTTATAAGTGAAGAAACCATAGAAAAATTTATAGAAGCAACATTAAATAACGATAGAGAGTTGATCGAGAAAATATTGAATGATATTTACATAGAACGTGGTGACTTTGATACATTCATAAACCAATTGATTGAAAAAACTTTAGAGAAAAAAGAAGATAATATGTTAAAATTAGCAAGTGATTTTTATAATGTTTTGAAAGAAATCAGATTTGCAGAAGAAAAACTTTTAATTGCAAGGTTAATGTTCCTATCAATTGCTAATAGATATTACGGTAAATATTCGAATATTTCTAATGTTGCCTCAACTGCTCGATCTTCTCAGGACAATGTTGGTACTAAGCAACTTTCCAAGAATATTCAGGATGAAAAAATTACGGAACAAAATGAAAATACACTTCCACAAAGCGAAAAGATGCCATCAGCACAATTAAACGAAAGTGTGAAAAATGAAGACATTCAGGTTGACTTGAAGAGAGAAGAGAAAGAAGAGAAGCATTTATCTCAAAATGTTTCACAAGCTAAGTTCTTAAAACAAGTAACAAAAGAATTGTTAGAAGAACTCAAATTAAACGGCGATTTATCGATATTTGTTGGTTTATCATTGGCAACTGTATATGAAAATGAAGATAGTATAAAAATTATCTTTGACAAATCAAAACAGTTCAGTTATGAAGTAATAAAGGAGAAGAGGCAAGAAATAGAATTACTCTACAAAAATAAAAGTGGGTTAAACAGACCTGTTGAAGTTATCCTATCTGATGAGATTACAGATCCAGTTCTTGAAAAACTCAAAATGCTTTTTGATGACAACAAATCTTCCTTAGGAGGGTAATTTCATGTTAAACATTTATGAGATTGTTGGTAAAGCAAAAAGTATGAGAGCCTCCGATGTTCATTTATCAGTTGGTAATCCGCCGATCGTTCGGGTTGATGGTTTTCTTTCAAAAATGCAGGGATATCCTGCAATTGAAAAATCGGATTTAAAAGAGGCAATTAAGCACCTTATGATGGAAGAAGGTATTGCTTCCGAAAATATGGAAGTAGATTTTTCCTTTGGATTTGAAGACGTTAGAATAAGAGCAAATTTATACTATGAAAGAGGTAATCCAACGCTTGCTTTGAGAATTATAACAAAGAAAATAAGAACATTTGAAGAACTTGGTTTACCACCCGTTTTGAGAGAATTTTGTGAAAGAGATACTGGGTTAATAATTGTTACTGGTCCGACGGGAAGTGGTAAATCCACAACACTTGCCGCCATGGTAGATTATATAAACTCTAAATACGCTTATCATATAATTACTATAGAAGACCCTATCGAATATGTTTTCGAGAACAAAAATTCACTTATTCACCAAAGAGAGGTTGGTAAGGATACGGAAAGTTTTGCGGACGCTCTTAAATACGCTTTAAGACAAGACCCTGATATAATCTTAGTTGGTGAAATGCGCGATCTTGAAACGATTTCGCTTGCACTTACCGCTGCAGAAACTGGGCATTTAGTATTTGCAACATTGCATACTAACTCAGCGGCAACTGCTCCTGAAAGAATAGTCGATGTCTTCCCAGCACACCAACAAAAGCAAGTATCATTGCAACTTGCAAATACTCTTGTGGGGGTAGTTTACCAAAGACTTGTACCAAAGAAATCGTCTGGAGTAATACCGATAGTTGAAGTTCTCGTTGCCAACATAGCTGTCAGAAATTTAATAAGAGAGGGAAAAATACATCAAATAGAGAGTATAATGCAAACTGCTCAAAAGCAGGGAAATATATTATTTGACGATGCTTTACTTAAGGCTTACTTTTCAAATGAAATAACAAAGGAATCTGTGATTGGATTTGCACGCAATCCTGAGGAGGTGGCAAAGAAGATAGGATGGACAGGAGTTTAATGGAAAGTATCCGCAGTTGGGTGAAAAAAACTTTGGAAGAGATTGAAAAGAAAATGATGGAGAATTTGGAACTGAAGGAAATGATAAAAATCTCTGCGGAGTTTACAAAGTTTAAAGAAATTGATGAGCTTATAGATGAATATTTTAATCTATTAGACGAAAGAGAACTTTGGGAACAAGAACCAGGTAGTGAAGATGAAATAACAAAATTGGATAGTAAAATAGAGAAGATATCGAACGAAATTATCGCTTTACTCCTTCCAGATGACGAATTCAGAGATAGAAATGTATTTTTAGAAATTCGGGCAGGAACTGGTGGAGAAGAAGCAGCGTTATTTGCGGGTGATTTATTGAGAATGTATTTAAGATATTCTGAGAGAATGGGATGGAGTACTGAAATTATCGATGAAAGCAAATCAGATTTAGGTGGATACAAAGAAGTTGTAGTAAGAATAAAAGGAAAAAACAGTGGAACATACATGAAATACGAAAGAGGTGTACACAGGGTTCAAAGGATTCCTGTTACAGAATCTGGTGGAAGAATACACACTTCAACGGCAACGGTTGCTGTACTACCTGAAATGAAAGATGTCGACGTTTATATAGACCCAAAGGATATAAGAATAGATACCTACAGAGCATCTGGTGCGGGTGGGCAGTACGTTAATAAAACGGAATCTGCTATAAGAATTACTCATATACCCACTGGTATTGTTGTAACATGTCAATCTGAACGTTCACAACACCAAAATAAAGAGAAGGCTATGATGGTTTTAAGGGCAAAACTTTATGAACTCGCAAGAAAAGAACAAGATGAAAAACTTTCTTCTCAGAGGAAGAATCAAATTGGCAGTGGTGAAAGAAGTGAGAAGATAAGAACATATAATTTCCCTCAAAATAGGGTGACAGATCACCGAATAAACTTGACGATATATAATCTTCAAGCAGTTTTAGATGGTGATTTAGATTTGATTATTCCAAAGCTTATGCAATATGATATAGAAGAACAATTGAGAGAACTTGGGGTAATTCAGTCAATCTAAGAAACTTGAAATGGAGGAGGATATTTGTGCTATATGTAGTTGATCACCCATTGATAAAGCATAAACTCACGATTATGAGAAAGAAAGAGACGGGTCCAAAAGAATTTAGGGAACTATTAAGAGAAATTACCCTTTTGATAACATACGAAGCTACACGTCACATACCAGTTTATGAATTGGAAGTTGAAACCCCGTTAGAAAAAACCAAGGGTTATTACATAAATGATAAAGATATTGTTGTTATACCCATATTACGTGCTGGACTTGGCATGGTTGATGGGATACTTGAATTGCTACCTAACGCGTCAGTTGGACATATAGGCATCTACCGTGACCCAGAAACATTGAAAGCTGTTGATTATTATTTCAAAACCCCAAAGCTTCACGATAAAAGCGAAATCTTTATTCTTGACCCAATGCTTGCGACTGGTGTATCTGCAATAGATGCAATAACAAAGGTTAAAGAACTTGGTGGAAAGCAAATCACTTTCATATCGTTGATTTCATCACCAGAAGGTGTAAAGGCTATCGAAAAAGCTCATCCCGATGTGGATATATATACTGCATCTCTTGACAGAGAACTTAACGACCATGGTTACATATTACCTGGTCTTGGAGATGCCGGAGATAGATTATTCCGAACAAAGTAAAGATAATGAATAAATTTCAAAGGAAAGAAGCCTTGTTAAATCAATTATTCTCTTAAGTTGTGCCGGTACGACAAAATCTTTTTCCGGAGGTGTTTGGCATTTGACAGATGGAATTAGTATGAAACAACTTGAAGATATGACAATGAAAGAGCTTTATGAACTTGCAAGAAAATACGATATACCAAGGTATACAAGCATGAGAAAACAGGATTTGATATTTGAAATTTTAGAAGCAAAAGCGAGAGCTGAGGGTTATTTCTTTGGAGAAGGAGTTTTAGAAATAGCCCCTGATGGTTATGGCTTTTTGCGTAGTTTAGAGACTATGCTTACAGGTCCGAAAGATATCTATGTATCACAATCTCAAATAAGAAAGTTTAATTTAAACACTGGTGACATTGTATCGGGAGTTATTCGACCACCAAAAGAAGGTGAGCGCTTTAACGCAATGATAAAAATTGAAGCGATAAATTACAAGCCACCAGAATTTGCCAACGAAAGGGTGAATTTTGAAAACTTAACACCAGACTATCCGAAAGAGAGATATGTACTCGAAACAGATAAAGAAGTATACTCAACAAGACTCATAGATTTATTTGCTCCCATTGGGAAGGGTCAAAGAGGGATGATAGTAGCTCCGCCCAAAGCTGGTAAGACAACTATTTTGAAAGAAATAGCCAATGGAATTGCGAGAAACCATCCTGATACAATTAGAATAGTCCTCTTAATTGATGAACGACCTGAAGAAGTTACAGACATAAAAGAATCCGTTAATGCAAAAGTAATAGCAGCCCCGTTTGATATGCCTTCCGATAAGCAAATTAAAATTGCGGAATTAACCCTTGAAATGTGTAAAAGACTTGTTGAATATGGAAATCATGTGGTAGTTTTGCTTGATAGTTTAACACGCCTTGCAAGAGTTTACAACATTACTGTCCCACCGAGCGGAAAATTGTTAAGTGGTGGTGTTGACCCAGCTGCTTTGTATAAACCTAAACATTTCTTTGGCGCAGCGAGGAATACACGTGAAGGTGGAAGTCTAACGATAATTGCAACTGCACTTATAGAAACAGGTTCAAAGATGGATGAAGTCATTTTCGAAGAATTTAAAGGAACAGGAAATATGGAATTGGTTCTTTCAAGGCAACTTGCAAATAAAAGAATTTTTCCTGCCATTAATATCTCACTTTCAGGTACAAGAAAAGAAGAATTACTACTTAGCCAAAACGATCTTAAGAAGATATGGATAATCCGTAGAATGCTTAGTTCAATGTCTGAAGAAGAGGGAATTAAACTAATTTTATCTAAATTAAAAGAGACCAAATCAAATGATGAGTTTCTTGCCTTAGTGGATGCACAGAAAAGTGTTTAAATAGTTTAACATTTTTAGGAGGAATTTATAAAATGTTTGAACATTCAGACACTATAAACAAAATAATATCCAAAAGAAAATTATCTAAAGGGATCCATGAACTATGGATTTTTAATCCTTTTGTCAGTAGACATACAAAGCCAGGGCAGTTTGTCATTATTAAAGTTAGTGAAAAAGGCGAAAGAATACCTCTCACCATCGCTGAGACAAACGGAGACAATTTTAGAATTGTCGTTAAGGCTGTTGGTAAATCAACGTACGAATTGTGTTCATTAAAACAAGGAGATATATTATTTGATGTTGCTGGACCTCTTGGAAAACCTAGCGAGGTAAAATTTTATGGTAATGTGTTGGTAATTGGCGGTGGTGTTGGTATCGCGGTTATTTACACAATAGCTAAAGCTTTAAAAGAAGTTGGCAATAAGTTAACCATTATAATTGGTGCACGTACTATCGACGATTTGATTATGAAAGATGAGTTTGAGTTTGCAGATAGAGTAATAAAAGCAACAGATGATGGCTCATCTGGTCAGAAAGGTACTGTCATAGATTTTATGGAAGAAGAACTTAGAAATTCAAAATACGATATTATTTGGGCAGTTGGACCTGCAATTATGATGAAACTTGCAAGCGAAGCTGCTGATAAACATAATTTACCAATATGGGTTTCATTAAATTCAATAATGATAGACGGAACAGGAATGTGTGGTGGATGTAGAACACTTATAAAAAATGAAAAAGATGGCGAGATAAAATACGTATGTGTGGATGGGCCAGAATTCGATGGGCGATATGTTGATTGGGATAGTTTTATGAAAAGATTGAATCAATACAAAGAACAGGAAAAAATTGCTTTTGAGAGATACCTTGACCAGATAGGTGATATATCATGGCTGTAAGAGATAGAATAGAGGTCTTAGAACAACCAGCTGAGCAAAGGAAAAATAACTTTAATGAAGTAGCTTTAGGTTACAACTATGATATGGCAAAGGAAGAAGCAAAAAGATGTTTACAATGCAAAGTGCCTACGTGCATTTCGGGATGTCCTGTCGGAATAGATATTCCTGGATTCATAAGAGAAATCGTCAAAGAGAATTTAGAAGGCTCGTTTAAGATACTTAAATCATACAATTACCTTCCAGCTATCTGTGGAAGAGTATGCCCTCAGGAAGTTCAATGTGAAGGTGCATGTGTACTTAGTAAAGTAGGAAAACCTATAAATATAGGTGCTTTGGAACGTTTTGTCGCTGATTGGGCTTCTGAAAATAACGTACAATTTGAAAATACTGAATACAGTAAGGAAATTATTATAAAAAATAATAAAAAGAGAGTTGCGATAATTGGTTCAGGACCAGCTGGACTTACGGTTGCTTCGGAACTTGGGAAAAGAGGCTACCAAATTGATATATACGAAGCACTACATGAATTTGGTGGAGTGCTCATTTATGGAATCCCGGAGTTCAGGTTACCAAAATCGATCGTAAAGAAAGAGATATTTGACCTCGAAAAATTAGGTGTGAATTTTTTGAAAAATATACCGGTTGGTTACGCAATACCCGTTCACGAAATTCTTGAAGATTACGATGCGGTTTTTGTTGGTGTTGGTGCTGGTACACCAAAGTTTATGGGTATACCTGGTAGCGAATTAAATGGTGTTTACTCTGCGAATGAGTTTTTAACCCGTGTCAATCTAATGCGTGCCTATAAATTTCCAGAATATGACACACCTATAAGAGTTGGGAAAAAGGCCGTAGTTGTTGGTGGTGGAAACACAGCGATGGACGCGGCAAGAAGTGCGTTGAGATTAGGTGCAGATGTAACCATAGTTTATAGAAGAACAGAAGCTGAGATGCCTGCAAGAAAAGCAGAAATTCACCATGCCAAGGAAGAGGGGATAAAAATCTTAACGTTAGCTACCCCTGTAAAGTACGTCGGCGACGAAAATGGTAACCTCATAGCTATAGAGTGCGTAAGGATGGAACTTGGCGAACCAGACGAGAGTGGAAGAAGAAGACCCGTATTTGTAAACGGTAGTAATTTTATTATTGAAGCTGATACAGTAATTGAGGCAATTGGAACGGAAGCAAATAAATTCTTACTTTCTCAATTTCCTGATCTAAAAACTAATAAATACGGTTACATAATAACGAACGAATATGGACAAACAAGTATTCCAAAAATATTTGCAGGTGGAGATATCGTAACTGGCTCAGCAACTGTTATCCTTGCAATGGGGGCAGGTAAAAGTGCTGCACAAGGAATTCAAAAATTTCTTGAAGATTGAAAATAAAGTCGGTTAAAATGCATCACGAGGTACCATATGTTTTACATAGAATTAATCGTCTCTATGATAATTCTTTTGATAATAGTTGCGATAGTTTCAATGACAATTCCAATGCAAAAAGAGATGTTGAATGAAGCTATAAGACAAGAAAAAGCGCAGCTTATTGCAGAAAATATGTTTTGGGAAACGATAGATGAGACTGCGTTAAAGAGCCTTCCCAATAATTTTACAAAAGAATTTACCGTTGAAGTTGACAACCAAAAATACAGAGTAATCATAGAAGCTGAAAAATTTGATAGACAAAAATAGATAATATTAAAAATCCCGGTCTGATGTGACAACGACCGGGTTTTTTTGTTTTAGTATTACCTTATTTTTTTCACTGATTCACGTTCTATCAATTTTGTTGGCAATATTACATTTCTTGGCAATCTTGCTTTTTTATCAAGTATTCTTGAGATGAGAAGTTGGGCAGCGGTAACCCCCATTTCCCACCTTGGTTGCATAACAGTTGTTAGCCTTGGACTTGTATACTGTGCAAATGGTGCATCATCGAACCCTATTATTGATACTTCGTCTGGCACTTTAATTCCATGGTCTTTCAATGCATCTATGGCACCTAAAGCAGCCCAATCGTTTACCGCAAAGATTGCGGTGAAGTTTAAACCATACTTCTTAAGATGTTGTGTCACGCTAACCCAACCGTGCTCTGAATTATATCCTCTGTGTTCTCCATAGTATATATTAACTTCGCTTCTGTTAGGCAACTTTTCAACGAATTTCCTTATTCCTTTTTCTCTATCTAATGCTGCTGGAGATACTTCTGGACCGGGAATAAATAAAATGTTTCTGTGACCGTTGTCGTAGAGGTATTTAATTGCTGAGTAACCACCAGTTACATTATCAACATTTACAACATCAAAGTCGATTTCATCAACTCGGAAATCTATTACAACAACTGGAACACCGCTTTTTGTAAATTTCTCGATTAATTTTTGACCACCAAACAACTCTCCTAATATAATTCCATCCACCTTCCTGCGAAAGTACTGATCAAGTATGTGTTCTTCGATATCAACTTCCCATTTTGGAAGTGCGAGCATAATATCGAATTGTTTAGTATACGCATATTCCTCAATTGCCATTACTATATCACTGTAATGGTAACCCCTTATGTCTGGCATAAGTACTCCTATGGTGCGAAGCAGTCTCCCTGTACCTTCTTTAAATGAAAACGCTGGCTTATAGTTTAATTTTTTCACCGCGTTTAAAACTCGCTTTCTTGTTTCCTCGGAAACTCTGTCGCTTCCATTTAAAACCCTTGAAACGGTTGCTATTGATACATTAGCTAGCTTAGCGACCTCGCGTATATTTGCCAAATTAGATCACCTCTGTTACTCTTCATCTAATGTATACACTCTTACATAATCAATGTAAAATCTGGCCGGGAAGGGTGTTGTATTATCTGGATAACCTGGCCAATAGCCACCTACGGCAAGATTCAGTATGATAAAGAATGGATTATCAAAGACCCAAACTTTTCCACGATTTTCTATGGCTTTTTTGTAAACCGCATGGTATATTTCATCGTCAACGTACCATATTATCTTTTCTTCATCCCAAATAATGCCGAATACATGGAAATCATCAACAAAAGATGGTTTGGTAGTTACATCAATCATATATTTTCCACTAATTCCGTAACTTCCGCTGTACCCAGGTCCATGCATTGTTCCATAAACTGTCTTTTTATCGTGACCAAGAAATTCAACTATATCTATTTCACCGCAGGTAGGCCAGCCTACGTATCTGAAATTCTCACCAAGCATCCAAAATGCTGGCCAGAGTCCTTTACCTTGAGGAAATTTTAATCTTGCCTCTATTTTTCCGTATTGGATACTGAATTTATTTTCCGTTGTCATCCTCGTTGAAGTGTAATTATATGTACCTTTTGAGTCTTTTACAACTTCTTTTCTTGCTTCGATAACAAGCATCCCGTTTTCTATCCACGCGTTTTTTCCATCTGTATAGTACTGCCATTCACCGTTACCCCAACCGTTGTTATTTCCAATTTGGAAGTTCCATTTTGTTCTATCTACCTCTTTTCCATTAAATTCATCAGACCAGATTAATTTCCATTTATCGCTTTTTAACAACGCATATTCCTCCTTTGTGAAAGAACAACCAACTGTAGAAAGAAGTACTAATAAAACCATAATTAATAACAGCAACTTTTCTCTCATACCATCACCTTCCTAAAATTCATATCTTTATTTTTCCAATCAGTCTTATGTCTCTTGAGGACGCACCTATGCGGAATTCGTATTCACCTTCCTCTACAATCCATGAGTTTCCATCGAAAGAAGCTAAATCGGATGCGAATAATTCAATAATAATGTGTTGTACTTCGCCTGGTTCTAATAGTTTTGTTTTCTCAAATGCTTTCAATTCTTGGTATGGCTTGTCTATCTTCACAATTGGTGCTCTTACGTAAAGTTGTGCCACTTCTTTACCTGACCTGTTGCCTGTATTTTTTATGTCAAATTCAACAACAAATTTTGAACCAACACGTTTAATCGACAAGTTCGAATATTCAAATGTTGTATAAGAAAGTCCAAAACCAAATTCGTATGATGGCTCTACTCTAAATGTATCATAATATCTGTATCCTACGTATATCCCTTCATCGTATACAATGACAGTTGGATTATCTCTCGGTTCACCCGGGAACGAACGCGATGGAACATCATTGTAATCTTTTGGGAATGTTGTTGGCAATTTTCCTGATGGATTTACGTCTCCAGTAAGAACATCTGCAAGAATTCTTCCAGCTTCTTGACCTGGTTGCCAAACAAGTAATATACCATCGCATAAATTTTTCCAACTTTCAACTTCTATAGGTGAACCAATGTTAAGAACAACGATGACCTTTTTGTTGTGTTTTCTAAATATCTCTGATACACTTTTCAAAAGTTCAAATTCATCATCACTAAGATAATAATCTCCCTTTTCTGCTTTTCTGTCGTAACCTTCTCCGGATATTCTCGTTATAATAACAACAGCGACTTCATTTCTTTTTGCAATTTCTTCGAGTTGTGATTCTTGGATGAAATTTTCAGGTAGTTTAGGTTTTATTTCTTCTCCCCAACTTCCTCTAGTAACTTTGTAATCTCCGCTTCTGAATTCTTCAATTTTTTCTCTGTAAAGTTTGGCTAATTCTTGATCAACGCTTAAACCTCTTTCTAATACACCATCTAAGAAGTTAACAGTGTACATTGGGTGAGTTTCTCCGCTACCCGTTCCACCGCGTATCGTTTCAACTTGTCCAGTTCCGAATAACGCAAATTTTGTGTCCTTTGAAATTGGCAATACGTCATCATTTTTCAACAATACTACACCTTCACAACCTGCTTCATAAGAAACTTTAGCATGTTTTTCTAGATTTGGTTTATTTGAATATTTATAACCTTTGAATGCCGGTGTTTTGAAAAGAATTCGGAGGATATTTCTTATTCTTTCATCTATTACTTCTTCTGTGAGCTCACCTTTTTCAAGAGCTTCTCGTATGTCATCTCTTTCATCTTTTGGTCTCAAATGTGGAACAACTTGGAAAGATTTTCCGGGCATTATTAAATCGTTTCCAGACATAAGTTGTTTTGCAGCATTGTCTCCTGCAAACCAGTCTGTCATAACAAAACCATCGAATTGCCATTCATCTCTTAAAACCTTCATTAATAACCATTTGTTTTGTGAAGTGTAATATCCGTTGAGTTTGTTGTATGAACTCATCACAGTCCATGGTTTAGCTTTCTTAATAGCTATTTCAAATGGTTTAAGATAAATTTCTCTCAGAGCTCTTTCAGAAACGATAGTATCTATAGTCATCCTATTTGTTTCCTGTTCATTGGCAACAAAATGTTTTATACATGCCCCTACCCCTTGCGATTGCACACCTTCAACGAAACTCGCCGCCATTTCTCCTGTTAGTACAGGGTCTTCCGAGTAGTATTCGAAATTTCTTCCACCCAATGGATTTCTGTGTATATTTATCGCTGGTGCAAGAAGAATATCTACTCCATACTCTCTAACTTCTTCACCCATGGCTTCTCCAACTTTTTTTAGAATTTCCCTATTCCATGTTGAGGCTAACATCGTTTCAACAGGAAAAGCAGTTGCATGATATTTATATTCATCATTTTCTCTTTCAGGATCTATACGAAGTCCAGCAGGTCCGTCTGCAAGTACCGTTCGAGGAATACCGAGCCTTGGTATCTCAGATGTCTCGCCAGCTGCACCTTTAACTTTCGGTTTTGGATTCCCCTCTATTCCAAGAACCCCAACACCAACAACAAAATTAATCTTTTCTTCCATTGTCATACTTTTTATAATTTCATCAATCTTTGTATCTTCAAACATGACCTTCTCCTCCTTTTAAAGTATAATTGTGATTTTATAAATTATTCACCCGTTATTCCTGTTCTTTCAAGACTTTCAACAAACTGACGTTGCAATATAAGGTACGTAATCAAAAGTGGAAGTATTGTTATAAGTGTTGCCGACATCCTTATACCTTCGTTAATTCTATTTGCAGCACTCCCGTCAGCGGTTGGAAACATCACAGCATACCTTGCTACAAAATCTCTTAAAGCTATTGGTATAGTTTTTATATTATTACCAAGTAGTAAGCCCGTCAATAGCGTTTCGTTCCAATACCACACAAGCGAGAATATGAAAGTCGTTACTATCGCTGGAATTGAAAGCGGAAAAACTATCTTATAGAATATTTGGAAGGAATTCGCACCATCTAATTCGGCAGCTTCATCAAAAGTTTTGGGAAGCATGTTGAAAAAGTTGTAATACAAAAGTATAAAAATTGCACTTCTAATTCCTTGTCCAGTTAAAGCAGGGAGAAAACTAACAAAAGGTTTTCCGGTAAGATTCAATCTACTGAAAAGCATATACTTAGTAACTAAAGTAACCTGTGATGGTATCAAGAAAGTCGCCAACATTAAAAATATCCAAAATCGTTTCAGAGGGAATTCAAACCTTGAAAGTCCGTAAGCGATTAACGCTGTTACCAACGTTTGAAACAAAGCAGGGATAGAAGACATGTAAACACTGTTTAACAATGATTTTGTGGCATCAAGAACTTTCCATGCTTTGGAAAAATTTTCTAATGTTAGCTTAGTTGGAATCCAATTCACCGTTGGGTTAACAAGATCTTCAACACTCATGAACGATGTTGTTATCATATAAAGGAGAGGATACAAATATGCGTATCCAACGCCGATTAATATAAAGTATATGATGAATTTTGTAGCAGGGTCTTTTAAATGCTTATAGTATGAAAAATGTATTTTTTTCATTTTTTGTACCCCCTTTCTCTGAACAGTAAAAATGCGATTCCAATTATTATCATAACCGCTGCAAAGTAAATCCAAGAGAGTGCCGACGAGTACGAATATGGTTTATCAATATCAAACATCCTTTGAGTAATACTTGTATTAACTGGGTTATTCGCAAATGATGCCAAATCAACGATTGTGTATATTGCATTGATGAGTAAAAATGGCCTTATCAGTGGTAAAGTGATTTTCCAGAATATAATCCAGCTATTTGCACCATCTATTTTTGCGGCTTCATATACACTACTACTTATTTTTTGAAGCCCAGCCAAGAAGAATAGAATTTGCACACCTGAAAACCAAAGTATCAGCACTAAGTTATTAAACATATATATGAATGGATAACTAATAGTATTAGGCATAACCATAAAAAATTTGTATATAAAGTATCTTCTTGGATCAACTATCTGTGCTGCGTTGTTTGCAACAAGTTCAGAAATAACAGGACCGCTAATAATAACCACTGGCAGGAAGTAAAGCAATCTAAAGAATGCACGAGCCCTAAGTTTATTGTTCAAAAGTATAGCTATTATGAGAGAGAATACTAAAATCAGAGGTGTTGAAAGTACTATGCTCAAGATAGTATTCCAGAAATTAATTGGAAAAGCCGGATCTGTTCTAAATGCGTATATGTAATATTTCAAACCAACGAATGTTGCTTTTATTCCTTCAACGGTGAAATTAACATTGAAAAAGCTTAAATAAAGTGAATAGAAGAATGGATAAGCTGTGAATATAAGAAAACCAGCGATCCATGGTGAAATGTATATATATCCACTTATAGCTTTCCTCGTCTTTCTTGTCATTCTCATTTTCTATCAACTCCACTTACCAGATTTGCTGAATTGTATTCGAAACAAATCCACGAACGTGGATTAACAAGCTTTTTATCAAATTTGTAAATATCGTTTGTGTAATTTACAAGAATGGCTTTTTTATTTTCATAAACAACTAGTACCACTCCAGGTTCAAGAACAATTCTGTCAACTATCTTGTAACCACGTACATTTTTTAGAGCATCGTTTATCTCATTGTACACTTCTAATATCTTCTCTTTCCAGTCGGCAAATTTTGTTGAAGGATAATCCCAAAGTGGTGTTTTCTTTATCTTGTAATTATCCACCCATGTTAATATGAATGAAGGTAATGCACCATATTCAATTGATTTAAGGATATCTTCTCTTGAAAAGAAGCTGTTGTTTATATACGGTGTATAGTAGTCAATCGAACCGCTCAAAACTATTTGCAGGAAAGGAACAGTATCAGTCTCAAATAAGTACTGACTGTTGTTCATAGGAGTTTCAAGAAAACCATCTGCAAATTTCCATGTGTAATCGTTTGGTGTATATAAATATAAACTATTCATTCTAGATGAAATATTTTCGAGCGTTTTTTTAACAAGGTTTAATGCTTGCCATCTTTCAAACTCTGAACCGTATCTCAAATCGCCGTAAAGTTTATTCGCGTATTCCTTTATCGCTATGTTTGTGATGCCTTTTGATGTAAGAATTGAAGACTTCTTTTCTAAATATTCACTTGCAAGTTTTACGTTTGTGTAATATGACCTGTAAAGCCATAGATCTTTATTATCCCGCTCTTCGTAAATAACAGATTGGGAAAGGTTTATGCCTACTTCTTTCTTTAAATTTATCTGTTTTTCACTCACTTTTGTCACATTGTCGACAAAGTATACTTCGTAACCTAATTTTTTTGCGTAATTTAGAAAATCAAGTAATTGTCTTTCACCACCTATTTTTTCTTCAAACGACACTTTACTTATCTTACTTCCATGCACTCCACCACTTTGCCAACCGTCGATAAGTACTTTAACATTCTTAATTCCCATTTTATTAAAATCACTTACTATATTTTTCATATCTTCAGCTGTTGTAATAGGAATTGTGCCATAACCGATAACTTTTTTTTCAATATCAGAAGCTATAATAGTAATAGCGATTGGAACATTGCCTGTCTTTGTAGTTTTTCTTAAAAGATTTGATAAGTATTTTTCTCTGTAAAACTTTGCCATTCCCACGTAATCAGCATCGTAACCTACAAGGAAATTAAGTTCCAATCTTGCATCAAAATTGTTCATCTTATTTTGTGCAACTTGTATCCCAGCTCCACTTCTACTCGTTGGTTGAAGGTATTTTTGCCTGTATATGAACTTTGCCGTTGCCCAATTGTAATTGCTGAGTATTCCGCTGGGGTATGCAACTATCGCAGAGTACTCTTTTCCAGAAGTAACAACACCGAAAATGGCATTGTTCTTGGTACCGTGAGAAATTCCAAATACTGGTGTAAGTACATTTGGCTCTTCTCTCAAAAAATCGTTAGGTCTTCTTGAACGAAGGTCGTTAACAGAAGTAAGATTCTCGATACCATAGTCCTTACCGTACGTTCTTTTTTCAAACCAGTTTAAATAGTGCGCTGGTTTTGAAAACCTAATTAACGCACCCGGTCCATCTGGAACAAAGATATAACCTTCTATTTCGTTTGATACAACGCTTCCAATAAATGGTGCGAACATTACAGAAGCAAGGGTAAAACTTCCTTTCTCTTTAATTGATGATTTCTTTAAAGAAAATACAACTTTCTCATCTTTGAGTTCGACAGTAACATCGAGTGATATACCAATTGGTTTGAAATAGAATGTATAAGTAAATCCGTTTTGTATTTTTGAAAATCTCTTATCTACTTGCCCGTCTGCACTTCCCATAACGTTCGATATACCACGTTCGTCGAAGTATTCAATCATAACAAGTGATTTGGCTATAAATTTCCAAACATCGTTCATCTCATTGAATGCCTCTGAGTCTTCTAATACATCTCCCCATACGTATCCATTTCTTTTATCTACAATTCTTACTGATGAAGTGGAAATATTTATCCATAATTCTAATATGTTATTCTCAGCTATTTTTGTGTAACCTTCGGTTGTGAATTTAGAAGCAACTGCAACAGGTTTATCAGGTCTTGTGAATCTATTTGACAAAAATTCATTGCCAACTGTCTGTGGTAAAAATATTACAGGTAAGATCATCAATATTAAAATTAAAGTTTTAATTTTATCGGATATTCCTAACACGGTACAACACCTCCTGGACAATGCTAAATGCGGTTTCTACTAGTTGATCCCAAAGCATGTAAACGATAGAATAAACGAGTATTATCACGAAAACCCAACCTAATGTAAATAAAATACTTTTCACCGTGTTCTTAATATCATAGTCGTGTGTTTCTTTTACTCCGGTAAATAACATCACAGCACTCCATGAGATTAAAAACATCGATGCAAAATCGATTAAAAACTTTTCGTTATATGTAAGCACATATGTACTCAATATTACTAATGGTTGGAATAATATATACGGTGCAAAAGAATATGCAGTAAAAACGTATATATCTCTCAACGTTCCTTTGCCGTCGTTTATAGAGCTGACAAGCCAGTTGGATATAATCCACAAAAATAAAATAGACGATGATGTTAGTAAAACAAATCCAACGTTTCTATCGCTTGTATTGAGATTAAATATAAAACTTCGGCCAAAATAATCTACTAAGATAACTAAGAGGAACATTAAGTAAATAATTGAAGCGGAAAGAACAGAGCCATGCTTTTTCTTTTGCAAATAATAGAAAGTATCCAAAGGATGCCTAAGAATATTTTTTATATAAAGTACGTCCGATAGCAACTTATTTTTTACATGGAACTTTATTTTAATCTTCCCATACCTTGATAATAAATCAATAATTGTAAAAATTAATATGATGATTACAAGTAAAGACAAAATAATTCCCATATTCTTCTGCAAAAAATTATTTCTCATTTCCCAAAAAGCATCTGAGTAATCTCTTCTCGCGAAAGCTTCCTTGAAATGCAGTGCAGCTTTATCGTACCGAGCTGATTGGAAATATGCTTTGCCAAGTCCATAGTGTGCTATTTTGGAATAACCGTCGTAAGTCATCACTTTTTCCCACAATCTCTTACTCTCTATGTATTTTCCCTGTTCGTAAAGATTTAATGCTTGATGGAGTATGTTGGCGTATTCCGTAGGGACAATAACATGTACTAAACCTCTCTCTTTATCTAAAACGTACAACTTGCCCATTTCGTCGATTTCAATAGCAGAGGCAACGGAAAATAATCCAGACCTCTCCGTTGATATTGCTCGACCACCAAATGAAAAAATCAAATTTCCTTCAGAATCATATTCGTATATTAGACCCGTTTCGGTAAGCGCGTAAATTCTTCCATCTTTGTCAACAGCTATATCTACAAAATTATCTTCGTCAACCATTCTTCTTTCTTTTGATGCCGATAATATGTTCAATCCTATGGTATTATGTTTTTTAATAGCGTTTCCATACTCTTTTTGAGTTACCGTGTATATTAATCCCTTATCGTCAATGGTTATATTCGCGTAAGGTTTAGGAATCCTATGAAGAAACTTTTCTTTCTGTTCTTTTGTGTAAAACAAATCTATAAATTTATCAAGAAGCGTTACACCGACTAAATTACTACCGAAATATCCAAGGAACTCTCCATCTTTATCAAGTTGTATGATACCCTCGAATGTTCCTTCGCTGACTATGTACAAATTTCCTCTTTTATCTACGACAAGTTTTTTTGGTTTGTAATTTGCAGTTTCTCCAAAAATAGGGTTTGTTGGTCTGCCAATGCGTTTTACCTCTTCACCTCTTAAATTGAAAATAACAACTTCAGAACTTCCAGGATCGGCTACATAAATGTATTCATCTGTTACAAAAACACCAGTTGGTTGCCAAAGTTTAAAATCACCAATACTAGTTGCTTCTCCAGTTTCCATATCGTAAACAACAATTCTAGCATTCCCAGAATCGGCTATGTACATCTTAGAACCTTTGATAAATAAATCTTCTGGATAGTACAAATTGTAATCTCTAAAAAGTACCTCGCTTACTATGTAAGCATCCTGTGTTACCTTCCAAATATTGTTTCCAGCAACTGTGTATGTTAAGAATGTACTGTCTACAGGAAATGAAAGAATATTTAGTAATAGAAAAAACATTATTAATGAGTTTTTGATATGCTTCACATTTACTCCTCCCCTAATTGACGACAAAATCTCTTTATCCAACTTTTTCTGATTTCTTATTTTAATCCGCTATAAGCCATCGTGTTCATAACCCTTGATTGCATAATTATGAATAAAAGCAAATTTGGCACAAACATTATCAGTCCTGCAGCGGCCGCTATACCTTGACCAGCTATTGTATTACCAGTTGTTTGTGTAAGGTTTGAGACATAGAATGCAAATGTCCTTAAATTTTCGTTATTTATATAGTAAGTTGAAGCTTCTGCACTATTCCAAGCAACTTGGAATGCTAATATCCCCACAGTTGATATAGCTGGTTTTAGAAGGGGAATGATGATATTAAATATTATTTGAAAATCATTTGCTCCGTCAACAAGTGCGGCATCTATAAGTGCATCTGGTATTTGGTCCATAAATTGTTTGATAAGGAAGACACCTATCGGCATTGCAAGTAGGGATAGAATATTGATTATAAACGTGTCAATCAACCCAAGCGATTGAACCATATAATACCTCGGGATTATAACAGCTATAGGTACGAACATGAGCGCTAAATTATTGATTGTGAATATTAAACTTTTTGCTTTAAATTGCTTTTTAGATAATGCGTAACCAGCGAAAACAGATATTATTATTGTAAACAACACCGTGAAAAACGCTGTTAAAATACTGTTCATCAAGTATCTGCTAATAGGTATAGTTGAGCCTCTTGTAAGCGAAAAGAGGTCATAAAAATTAGCTAAAGTTGGTTTTCTCACAAAAAATCTTGGTGGATAAAGGAACAATTCGTCTAATGGTTTAAATGCTTGAGAAAAAATGAATATAATTGGAAGCATCATAAATACCGCAATAGGGGTTAATATAAAGTAGAATTTTAACTGACTTTTATGGAAGTATTTTGGATTTGTTTTGGTTGTAAATTTTGCCATTTTTAAGTCACCACCTCTTTCTGTAAAATAATTATCTTTCGCCAAACAAGCGCCAGGCTATACGTGAGAAAAACCAGATTATCAGTAGTAATACAACTGACAATGCCGCAGCGTATCCCATTTCGTACCGTAAGAATCCATAATCTTCAATGTGATTCACGATAAGTTGTCCAGCGTACTGTGGTGTTGGGTTCGAACCCGAGAGTGCGACACCTATGCCCGCAGAAGTGAATGTATTTACTATGGACATAACCGCACCGAACAACATCTGTGGTTTCATAGCAGGTATAGTTACATAAATTATCTCTTGTAATCTATTTTTTATTCCATCTATGTACGCAGCTTCATAGAGTTGTTCATCGATATTCAATATACCTGCAAGCATTGCAAGAAATCCAACCCCCATACTACTCCACAAAGATACCAAGATCATTATATCCATAAGATGTTGAGGTGATTGTAGCCATTGAATAGGCTTATCTATTATTCCAAGGTTCAACAATAAAGCATTAAGATATCCTTGCTGGTCACCATTGAATAAAACTCGCCAGACAACTGCCATTGTTACGCCAGCTGTAAGTGATGGAGAGTACAAAATCAAAGCGAATATAGTCCTTGGCACTTTTGTCAACTGAGCAACTAACCAAGCAAGTATGAAAGAAAGTATATACCCGCCTACTCCAACGATAAGGGCGTATTTAATAGTGTTTGGCAAAACCTTTTGCATGAAGATATCATCGCGTGTTATTAGTGTAATGTAATTTTGTATCCCGATCCATCGCGGTTTTTCTATCGCATTGAAATATGTAAAAGACAAGAAAATTGCAATAATAACTGGTAAAACAATAAATATCGTGAAGAGAGTTAGATATGGTGATAGTAATAACCAGTGATTTGAGCGTCTTTTTGTATTATTTTTCATAAGTACCACCCCAAAGTAATCTTTGATTTTCTAAGTATTCATTAGCTGCTTCACCAAGGTTTTTTACTAAGAACTCATCAATATTTGTGTACATTTTATACGTTTTTACTGGTTTGCCATTGACTATATATCCGAACTCTGTAAGTTTTCTTTCGAGTTCCCTGTTTATTGTGATGACAGATCTGTCGATGGAAGAACGTAATGGATAACCTTCAATCACAACCCTATTCCAAATGTTGCTTATTTCACGTTCTGTCATATATCCACCGGGATGTCTTTGAACTTCTCTTATCCATCTCCATTGCTCAAGTATCACTTTCTTTTCTTCCTCAGAAAAGAAATCTAATTCTTTAAATGCCTGAATATTTGAAGTATTCCAAAGGTACGTTGGACCGTATCTATTTACTAAAGCTCTCGCAAATTTTATCTGTGTTTCTTTAGAAAGCCACCATTTTAAGAACAGCCATGCCTTTTCTTTTTTATCAGAATTTGCAAATATAACATCTGCTCTGTCACCGGCAACTTGGTATCTCAGAACTTTACCATCAGGTGTTTTAACCCCTGGTGAAGGTGCGATAGCCCACAGTCCATAAATTTCGTCAGCTGCATTGGAAAGAGTTACATACAAACCAAAATCACCGATACCTATCGGAATTCTTCCATACCTAAACGAGTTATAAAAACTTGCAACTTGTTCTGGTATACCATAGATAGAGAATAATTCTGTCATAAGTTCAAAAGCTTTAACAGAATTTTCTTCATTTATCGCTGTTTTTAAACCATCTTCTGTGTAAAGTCTTGCGTTATTTTGGAAGAAAAATGGAGCAGTTGTGTTGAAATATTTTGTCGTTTGCTCAGCCATCGGTATGAAGAAGTTCATACCTCTTCTTTGAAGCTCGGGAAGAATTTTCTTAACATCATCCCAAGTATCTGGTATAGGTATACCTAAAATATTCATTATGTCCTTTCTGTAGAATAAGACGTAGAAATTTTGAGTTTCGGTTATGCCATAAATCTTGTCATCTATAACCATTGGAAGGAGTGTTTCCATATTTATGTTCTTTGAAACGAATTCATAAAAATCTGGGAAATTTGAAATAGGGTAAAGAGCATTTCTAATTGCAAGTTCAAATGGTATCCAATTGCTTATACTCATTGCTACATCAGGTGTATTACCTGCTGAGCTTGCTAAAATCAACTTCTGCTCGTTTGGCATAATTGAAAGAACGACATTTATACCTGTCTTCCTTGTAAAGTCTGTGTCTATTAAATATTGGAGTGTTTCAACATACTGAACAGGTCTATTAATCCAAACTTTTAAACTTCTCGGATCAACCTTCTCGTAAACAGAGTAAGCTTCATTTTTGTTAAACAAGGAAAGCCACAATTTGTATATTTCTTCATAGGCTGCGACTAAGAACGAGTTGACTGGCTTTATATAGTTTTTTAAATCCCCTTGAAATACAAACATTTTATCTATACCCATGGGTTGTTCTTTCAATCTCATTGAAAGTTCGGACAATCTTTGGGCTATTGAAGACGAACCTTCGCTGATTTCATCTATAAAGAATGGTAACCTTTCAGGTTTTTCAATAATTTTATCTATAAGCTCTGCTGAAACGATCATATCCGAAACGTATGGAACACCTTTTTCACCAACGATAGAAATGATTCTATTGTACTCTTTTCTCAAGTTCTTAGAAATTTCTTGTAAATCGGACAAGACATTTGGCAGGTACTTTTGTATATCCCAGGTCCTATTTGGGTCAAGGTTATTTCCAACGAGTTTTCTTAAGTCTAGTCCTATCCTTTGTAGTTTTTTTATAGTATCTTGCAGGTAAACTATGGTTTGTTCAAAAAGTCCGGTCGTTACTTCGAGAGTTATAAGGTGTGGACCTTTATCAAGGTAAACAAAGTAAGGATTACCTTTGGAATCTGATAAAACTTTATCCACCCATTTGTATCCTGTGTACTCAAAAGCGTAATTATCAAATTCTTTAAATGGTACTTCTCCATCAACGTATATTCTCCTAAAAACAGGTACTCCACGATTTAAAGATTGTTGGTATCTAAAGGCTATTTTGTAAAGCCCTGGTGTTTGTATATCAACGTACCAGTGAACTTCTTGACCAGACTGTTTATATGTGTTCTGGTCAATTACATTTATTTTCCTTTTGAGAGGCTCGTATGGCGTTACATCCGATGTTTGTGTGTTGATAATTGATACGAGGAAATCTGACTTTCCAAAAATTCTTTCCGCTTCTATTGCAATTGGAATTGAATTTGCTGAATCATTATATTTATTGAAAGTTTTTAAGTACTCACTATAAGATTGGACGTTCTCAATTTTTTCAACTTTTATAAGAAACAAATTTGATATATATATGTCTTGTTTGAGGTTTTTTATTTTAATAGTATTATTGCCATATTTTAGGTTAAATATTAAAGGTTTACTTGATATTCTTTTAGCATCTTTGAAAAACGATAGCGTTTCTTGGTTTGGCATAAATTGTTCTGGAGTAATTTCATTTCCGTATCTATCGTACAACTTTTGTGAGAAATCGTAGTATAAGAATGTATCCAGAAAAACTTGGTAAATTTTGGAATTGTCTTCAGAATTATTTATTGAAACTTCTAAAGAACCGTTAGTTGTTACAGGGTTAAGGGACCTGATCGATGCGATAATGTAATAATTTCCTTCCTCTGGAATATCCAATTCTAAAGTTTTTTCTTCACCATTTTTAATAGAAATAGATACTGGAAAATTAAACGAGTTAGATATAATTTTGCCATATCTCATCTGATTAAACAAATTCTTGTTATGCTTTGAAAGAGTAACGTAGTCAAAAGTTTTTTGACTAATTAAAAATCTTTCTATAGAACTTTTGTACTTGCTGTACTCGGAACTTCCAAAAAGGTATAAAATAAATGAAATAGCAATAAAAATAATAAATATAGCGAAGAACAAAATCAGAACTTTTTTCACTCTCTGTACCTCCTATTTATGAAATTTAATATTGGCTGCTGGCGAACGCCAGCAACCAACAAATTAAAACAAAAAGGATACTGAAAGCGTTATTTTCCTTCAACTTGCTTTCTGATGTTTGGGAAATTCTTTTCAACCTCTGCAAGTTTCTTTGAAAAATCGGCCCAAGCGTTTTTAATTATGCTATTTGCTTTTTCTTGTGTTTCTGCGGCAACGGCTTGTGGTTGTACCTCACCTTTTCTGATTCTTTCATTAACAGGGAATATAACATCCCAAGTTGCCTGATCCCAACCAGGTACTACCTTCCACATATCAACTCTGACGGTTTTATCAAGATTTGAAAGCATCCATTTCACACCATTTGGTATTTTTAGGCTTTCAAAGTATTTAATAACATCCGGATGTTTCGTTACAGGAATAAACCAATCAATGAGTCTTCCGTTTTCTTCGCCGTTTGCTACATCTATCTTAAGTCTTGTTATTACACCTCGTGGGTCATATGTTAAGAACTTTAGGAAAGTAAATGCTTCTTTTGGATATTTTGTCGTTGATGTCATAAATGCATAATTGATATGAATAGGTTGTCTTACACCAATCTTTGGATCGCTTGGCATTGGATAATAATCGAGATTCCACGGTAACGTTCTAACCCAACTCCAGTCCCATGTTCCATGGAAACCAGTTAAAACTTTCGATTCTCTAAAAGCGTCTGCATCTTTTCCGAATTTTTTCTGATAGTCATCGAGTTGACCTTTATTTCTAAGCTCTTCATTCTTTAAATCATCTGAAACAAGTCCTGGAATTGATTTCAGTTCTTTTTGTAAGTTTATCGCTGGTATCCATCCACCATTGACAAGGTCAAATTCCCATTTTGAAGGGTTAAAACTCCAGTATGTTGTATTTTTGTTCAATACAGCTGCCATAACAGTATCAAAATCCCAAAGGTGATTTATACCGGAATATTCCTTAGTCGTTGCTCTTCTTAGATATTGTTTGAATAAATCTGTTGACCATCCGTATGGTGGAACTGGAAGATTCAGTTTTTTCATGAGATCCAAATTCACTACAATTCCTTGGAAGTGTAATCTTTCACCGATAGCGTATGTCTTTCCATTGTACTTGAAAGCTTCTTTTATACTTGATGGAACGTACTTATTATAGTCTGCGTCATCTTTTAGAAATTCATCAAGTGGGTAAACCCAACCTTGTGAAACTGGATACGGTAAAGCTTCCCAAGATTGTGCAACAACATCTGGAAGTGGTTTTTTTGCTGCGACTAACGATGTAAGGAAACTATTCACATCTGGCTCGTTTGCAACGATATTTATTTCTATATCTGGATAAAGTTTCGTAAATTCAGAGGCTATCTTCTTGTACTTTTCAACATCCCAATTCCAAACTGCAACCGTTAGTGTAACTTTTGCAAAGATACTTGTTACAAGTAAAAATACCAACATCATTAACACTAAATTTTGTTTTTTCATAATGTTCCCTCCCTTAGAAGTTTGTAAGAAGTTTTAGAAAACTTCAATCCCACACAAAAGTTACCGCAGCGTACCCCGGAATTATATATTCGAATTCTCTCCCTCCCTCCTCGACTATGATTTTTTTGTTTGTATTCGTTCGGTTCGAGACTATGAGAACTTTTGTTCCATTTGGATTTTCAAAAGCCACTGTTTCTAAATTACTATATGTGTATGAATCTATTCGATAAGCGCCTGGAAGAACAAATTTACTTATATGGCCTAACGTATAATAATCCAAATTATACTTTACCTCTCCCGTTTCTTGATTAATCTCTATAAGTCCTCTGCAAGTGCTATTTGATAATATCGTTGGTCCTCTCTTCTCATCTAATGCTATATTCCACCATACAACGGTTTTAGACCAATTTCTTGGGATTCTGATAACATGCATCATCTGATCCATAAATGCATTAAAGAAAGCAGGTACCCAATCACCACCTGAACCTTCTGTAAACCATATATCTTTATCAGGGAACATTTCCTTTATTTGGCTCATCGCTTCGTGTTTCCCGCCATAAAAATGCCACGCTGAGCCTGCAACGTATTTTGAAGCTTTTGGGTGAGACAAAACATACGATGCGTATATGGTATTATCCCAATTGTGGTCGTAAGTCAGTATCTTCGTCTTTATCCCTTCTTTTTCAAACGCAGGTCCAAGGTATTCGCCTATAAAATCCGCTTGCTCTTCCCATGTCATTTTCATTCCTGGATATTCTTTTGGAACATATAAAGGTTCATTTTGCGGTGTGATTGCGTAAATTGGAATCCCTTCTTTTTCGTATGCTTTTGTGAACTTTACAAAATATTGCGCATAGACGCTATAATATTGTCTTAGGAGAGATCCACCAATCATGCTTCCCGTTGTCTTCATCCAACCAGGTGCACTCCAAGGAGAAGCCATTATTTTCAACTCTGGATTTATTTTCATAGCAAGTTTCAAAAGAGGTATTATGTACTGCTTATCGTGTTTGATAGAGAAATATTTAAGTTCTGGGTCTTCTTTTACACCTTCTGGCAAATCATCATAGCTGTATAGCTTAGTTGTGTAATCAGTTGCACCCATTGGCTGCCTAAGAAACGAAATTCCTATCCCTTCATTTCTGCCGAACAATTTTTTCATTACCTCTATACGTTTTTCCTCTGATAATTTATGGAAAATTAGCCATGCTGATGCATCGGTGAGAGATGCTCCGAATCCATCCATTTGCTGGTATTTTTTATTCGAATCAACTGCAATCCTTAGTGTTTCACGGAAATCTGAAACAACAGGATTATTAATATCGACTTCGGATAACATGAATTTTTGGTCAACAGTAGTAAGCCATAGCTTGACATTATTCATTGTCTTTGCCATCTCCTTTTGATTTGTTTTTTGTGTAACATTAGATGATAAGTTTACTAAGATAAACAAAAGCGATAGTAGAATTATTATTTTTAAACTTTTTTCGGTTTTCAAATGTTTCACCTCGTTTCATGAAAAAGCTGAATTTATTTTATCAATGTAACTTGTTTCACAAAAAGTGCCGAAACTTATTTTTCCTGGTAAATAATTAAGAAAAACAAAAAAACCCCCAAAGTTATGGGGGATAGATAGTATTTACATAATATTTGAAATAAAACTAATTTAATAATATCTTGTTAGCCTTTCAAACCGGTGCCAACCAAAGATTTTACAAAAAGGTCTTGTAATAAGAAAAATAACAGCAGAGTTGGGAACAATGCAACCATAGTTGCTGCCATTATTACACCCCAGTTGTTTGAAGACTCTGCATTGATAATCATGTTAATAGCAACTTGGACGGTTTTCATATCGTCTCTCATCGCAACTATCATCGGCCAGAGGTACATATTCCAAGCGTATGTAAAATTTATTATTGCAGCACCGCCAATGATAGGTCTTGAAAGTGGAAGAACTATTTTTAATAGATATTGAATTGGCGTAGCACCGTCGATTAGTGCTGCGTCTTCGTAATCTTTTGGTATAGTTTTAAAATGTTGCTGGAAGAGGAATACATTTGTTGCACTAGCTGTAAAAGGGATAATCATAGCTTGATATGTGTTTACCCATCCAAGTTTACTTATTATCTGGAATAAGGGGATTATAAGAAGAATTTCTGCTGGGATGTAAAGAGTTGAAAAAATCAATCCAAATGTAAATTTGTCACCTTTGAATTTGAAATTTGCATACGCGTATCCTGCAAGTATACCTGTCAATAATTTTCCAAGAGTTATTGAGATAGATATGATGAAACTGTTTAACATCATCTTTCCAAAGGGTACTATTTTAAATGCATCTATATAATTTTTAATGTTTAATCCTTTCGGTAATATTCTCGGTGGATAGGCAAACACAAATTCTGATGGTTGAATGCTCATCACAAATGCTAAAAAAATTGGTGCAAACATAAATATACCAAATAATATAAGAACGGTTTCCAAAAGAATTGTGTTTAGTATTTTCTTAGTTTTCTTTCTCATAGTTTACACCTCATAAATTTTTAGTAATTGTGAATCATTGGTAGTGGACACTTCGTTTACCAAGTTTGAAGTAAATTAGTGTAAAGACAATCATTATCAAGAACAATATAACACTCTGAGCTGAAGCCGGTCCTGTTTTTGAGAATCTGAAGCCATCAAGGTATATTCTGTAAATGATATTCGTTGTGTAATCGCCAGGTCCGCCTCTGGTCATAACATCTATTATTGCAAAAGATTGGAACATCGCACTTATTATGCTCATTATGACAAGGTAATATGTAATTGGAGAGACTAAAGGAAATACAATTTTCCAGATCCTTTTCCAAGCACCAGCCCCATCTAGTCTTGCAGCTTCTATGAGTTCGTCAGGGATGCTTTGCAAAGCTGCTATGTAAAATATTATATTGAAAGGTAAAGTTTTCCAAATTGATGCTATTATAACCGCGTAAGCAGCGTAAGGTATTGTGGTAAACCAATTTACTTGTATACCGAATAACCGTGCCATTAAGTAGTTTACATGTCCAACAACAGGATTGAGTAAAAATCCCCATAAAGCACCTGCTACAGCAGTTGAAACTGCATATGGTGCAAATATGATAGTTCTAAAGATACGCACACCTGGTATCTTTTGATTTAAAACTAATGCGATGAAGAATGCAACAAAAATTGAAACGAAAACGGTAACAGTTGTAAAAATAAGTGTGAACTTAAAAGAATTTATAAAAGTTTCATTAGTAAATAGTTCTTTATAGTTATCGAACCATACAAACATTTTTCTGTTGCCAAAGACAGATACTTTGAAAAAGCTCAAATAAAATGAATTAAACGCAGGAAAGTAAATAAACATACCTATAATAAAAAATGTTGGTAATAAAAACAGATATGGAATCCATTTTCGTAAGCTACGCAACGAATCATCACTCCCGAAAAGTTAAAAGGTGATTTGTGAAGCAAAAAAATGACGACCGACATTACAGATATTCACTGTAATGTCGACCGTCATTTATTTAATTAAAAGTACTGCTTAATAGCTTTGTTTGCTTCTTTTTCGGCTTCTTCTAAAGCCTGTTTTGGTGTGAGTTGTCCATTTATCATCTTTTCAATAGCATTTTCTATCGCTGTTCTTATTTCAGGGAATGCTCCAACGACTGCACCCATAGTTGCGTAAGAAGGTATTGTATCAAGTAATTGCTTAATTGCAATGTAATGTAATGGATTGTCTTTATAATACCCTTCTTTTTCAAGTTTTTCTTTTGCGTCTAATCTAACTGGGAAATAACCTGTACCTTTGTGCCATGTTATCTGCGGATCGACATCAGCTAAGTATTTTACAAGTTTCCACGCAGCATCGATTTCTGCTTGATTCTTTTGTTTTATAATCCAAAGGCTTCCACCACCGATTATAACTCCAGCTCTTTGAACTCCGTCAGGGATTGGTATATACGCTGCGCCTATTTCGAATCCTTGCTTTTGAGCTTCTGAAGTAAGTAAAGCAACATCGGAAGTTGATGTGATAATCATTCCAACAGTTTGAGAGATAAAGAGTTGTCTTGCTGCTGTCCAATCGCCTTTCTTAGTATTTATCATTAAACCTTCTTTTGTAAGAATGTTCCAAAATTCCAATATTTTTAGTCCGGCTTCGTTATTAAAAACAACCTTTGTCGGATTTCCTGTTCTACCATTATTATTGTCAACTAATAGTTTGTTTTGCTCCGCCATCCACTGTTCAAAGAACCAAGCATACAGTGGCCATGTTATACCTGTTTTTATGATGTTTCCCTTATCATCTTTCTTTACTAATTTCCTTGAATAACTGATAACTTCGCTAAATGTTTTTGGTGGTTTATTTGGGTCAAGTCCGGCTTGTTTGAACATTGTTTTATTGTAAAATAGCAACGGAGTTGAACTGTTCCAAGGCATTGAATAAAGCTTTCCACCTATACTATAGTAGTTTTTAACTTGTGGTAAAAGTTTGTTTTTGTCAAACGAAGGGTCTTTTTTAATGAGATCTTCAACGGGTACAATAACACCACTGTCAACCATTTTCTTTGTACTTATTTCGTTGAGTTGAACAACATGTGGAGGCGTACCCGCTTGTAACGCTGCCACAGTTTTTGCAAGAATTTCCTCGTAGCTACCAACGTATTGTACTTCAACTTCAATATCAGGATTTGCCTTCATGAAATCGTTGACCATACCTTGAATGAGATCGATACGCCATCCGCCCATTGCATGCCAAAACTGGATTTTAACTTTTGCAAAGCTAAAAACAGTTATAAAAACTAACAAAAATAGTACTAACTTTCTCATACAAACACCTCCCAGGGATTTTGTTTGAATGCCAACCTAAAAAGTTTAGCAACTTAGTGGTTGGCTTTAAGAATTTTATATAATTAATTAATACTTAATCGTTTCACTTAAGTTTCTTATCAAGCGTCTTGTTCTTTTATTTCTTCGAACTCGAAAATTATCTCGTCTCCATTTTCGAGAGGTTCAGTAAAAGCTGTACGTTCGCCGTTTTTCAATAGCTTATAACTTTTTATTCTTCTAAAATCAATATCAAATAATCTCAGGATATCTGCAACTATGAATCCTTGGTTTTCTGGTATTTGTGTCCTTATTTTATCTCCATCCTTGATTTCATACTCAGGAGATACAAGTTGGTCATTAACCCATACGAGAACACCATCTTTTGTTAGTACGCGTTGTTCACCATTTATATTTATAACGATACTTATTTTTTCCATTTCAGGTAATTCTCTTATCTTTGGATAGTTTACAATTAATGCGTACTGAAGTTCTTCACCTGGGAGGACTGTATTTTCATCTGATAATTCAATTTCACCTTTAAATATTTTTACCTCACCTGCGTTAATTTCTTTATAAGTATTGTTAACTGAGTATTCGATTTTCACAAGGTCGCTACTTAGAAATTCTCTTATTTCTTTAACCTTTATCTTTTCATATTTAATAACATCACCATCTTTTAATTCAACGTTTGAAGTGGTACTAAAACCATTCAAAGTAACTCTTGGGAAATATTCAAGTACTTCGTCTGTTTCAAGAGATTTCAGTCTTATTGGTTTTACAAAATCGTACAACGTTGCTTTTGCATCTTCTCCATCTATAGCTTCTCCTACTTCTATAGAATCACCATGCCTAACGTTATCTCTGAGTGTTGCTTCTAAGCCATTGATTTTCACTTGGGCTGATATTGGCATTTGACCTTTGACTACTACAGTTTCATCGTTAACTTCTATTACTATTGATTTACCCGGTCTTCCTAAGAGTTTTCTCATATCCATTCCATACTGTACAAGTACTTCCCATACAGTGTAATTGCCTTTGAACCCAATGAGTTGTATCGGATCTCCATTCACATTTACAGATTCAAAGACAGCACCTTTTTTGTGGAGGGCTGTATAACCAATTCCTAAAGGAGTTATAAATTCGCTACCTTGAACGATACCTGTTTTGTCTATGAAATCTAAATTTTTTGAATCTTTGAGAGAGACTACATCTTCATCCATCTCTAAATTTTTTGCTAAGTACGTTGCGAATATCGGTACTTTCGCACCGCCACCAACTATCATCACAGCTTGTGGTTTGTCACCGTTTAATTCTATGATTTCTTCAGCTACTTTTTTGGTAATTTTATCAACAACGTCTGAAATTGCATCTAACACTTCTTCTCGCCTTAATTCCTTTTCTTTATCAAGTATATTTTTAACTCGAATTATCTCTTGCTTTTCTAAGCTTCTCTTTACAAATTCTGCTGTTTGAAAATCAAGTAAAAATTTTTTTGTTATGGCTTCTGTTATTTCATCGCCAGCTAAAGGCACCATCCCATACGCAATTATCGTGCCATCTTTAGATATAGCAATATCGCTCGTACCAGCACCGACGTCAACGAGTGCTATATTCAAAATTCTCAAATCTTCTGGAACGGTTATATTTACAGCAGCGATAGGTTCAAGAGTCAAGTGAGTAATCGTTAACCCAACTTTCTTTACAACTGAAAGCATCGCTTCAACAACGTGACTTGGGAGGTAAGTGGCTACAACTTTAACGTAAATATCTTTACCTTTTAAACCTTCTAATTTTTTAAACCACATTCCATCGAGTTCGTATCGGATTACAGAGTAACCTACACAATACATATTTGGCTCAATATTTTCCGTGGCTTTTGCTACAGCATCTAATTCCAATCTTGTGAGCATGTCTTTTGTTATTTCAATTGGTTCTTCTGAAGTAATAGAGCTTTCGCCAATGTAAGTTTTAAGGAATCTTCCAGCAAGAGCTACAGCTACTTTATCTAATTTGATATTATTTCTATTTTCAAGTTCTCTTTTTACGAAAGCGGCAACTTTTGCGACTTTTTCAACGTCGTGTATTTGCCCATCTAACATTGCGCGGTGTTCATGTTCCTTGATAATAACATCATGGACTACCATTTTTTCGTCTTCATCAAAACCAACAAGTAACCCTGCGATTTTCCTTGTCCCAATATCTAACGCAAATACCATTGACTGCACCTCCATAAAAATATATGTTAAACCTCAATAACTGTTACACCAACTCCACCTTCATCAGGCCTACCAAAACGGTAATTTTTAATTCTTTTATCATGTCTTAAATAATTCCAAATTCCAGTTGCAAGTTTACCTGTTCCCTTTCCATGGATAATGTAACCAATTGAAAAATCTGATAATAATAATTGGTCTATAAATTCATCTATTATTTCAAGTGCATCTTCTACAGTTAATCCTCTCACGTCAACCTCGTTTTTCGTCAAACTTGAAGTATAAACCTTTGTTGGAATACGGGAAACATTTACGATTTTTTCTTCGTCAATATGCTTTTTTAAATCTTTTGAGTCGCTACCCGAGGTGACTTTAACGAGTTTTTCAGGTTTTACTTCTATTTTCAATCCATTGAAATCAACGACAAAATTCCTAGATTTCATTTCAATTACTTTTCCAATTGCAGTTCCATCGATAAGTCTAACGTAATCACCTACTGAAATTTGTTTTTCCTCATCTGTGACTTTTGTTTCATAGATAACCTTTTCTACTTTCCCCTGAATTTCTTCTAAATGTTTTACTTCGTTTTCAATTTCTTTGAGACGTTTTTTTATTAATTCTTCACTCTCTGTTTTTTTACTTTGCAGAGATATCTGCAAATCCTTTTTTGCCTTTTGAATATCTTTATAAACTTCTCGAAGTTCTTTATCAAACTCTTCTATCCTTTTTATTTTCAAAAGCTTGTATTTTTCCTCAAAGTCTTTCTTTTGCCTATTGTATTCTCTTAGTGTATTTTCGAGTTCTCTTCGTTTTGTTTCAAGTTCGCTGATATGCTTGTTCAAGTTTTTTATTAATTCTTCTATCTTTATATGTTCTTCGTCAAGATGCTTTTGTGCACGCTCCAATATTGCATCTGGTAAACCGTACTTTTTGGCTATCTCAAAAGCATGTGATGCTCCAGGAATGTTCATTAATATTCTGTACGTTGGGGAAAGTGTTTCAGGATCAAATTCCATAGAAGCGCTTATAAGCTTATCGTGAGACATTGAAAAGAGCTTTATGGGTGTTAGATGTGTTGTAACTATGAATTTTATTCTTCTTTCAATTAATTCTTCGATAATGCCAAGGGCAATGGCACTTCCTTCGTATGGATCTGTTCCCGAACCAAGCTCATCGATTAGAACTATCGAATTTTCATCAGCTAATTTTAAAAGTTGTACAATATTATGCAAATGACCTGAAAAAGTACTTAGATTTTCGAGTATGTTCTGGCTATCGCCTATATCTACATACACATCAAAATCTGGAATCCTAGAACTTTCGCCTGCAAGAACGGGGAAGCCACTACGTGCCAAAATTATGAAAAGTGCTACAGTTTTTAGAGAAACGGTTTTTCCACCTGTGTTGGGTCCTGTTATTACGATTCCAAATTTGTCAGATGGGAGTTCTATGTCTATTGGAACAATCTTATCTTCTGGTATAAGAGGATGCCTTGCTCTTGATAATTTGAGATAATTCCCATCTGGGATAATAATAGAAGCATTCTTTTCTATAACGTATCTTACCCTTGCGTAAAGTGAATCTATACGCTTTAACAATTCAATGTCACCTTTTATAGTTGACAGTCTGTCAAAAATTTTATTGGTAATTTCCCGTAATATCCTTGCTATTTCTTTTCCTTCTTCTTCAGCAAGAACTTTCAGTTTATCGTTCAGTGGTATAAATTCTTCTGGTTCTAAGTATACCGTTAGTCCAGATGATGACATACCATGGACGATACCTTTAATTTTTCCACGTTCATTTGCTTTGACAGGAAATACGTACCTATCGTTTCTTATCGTGTATGTTACTTCTTGTAAAATGTTTTGGTGATGGGTTATAAATCTTTCTGCTTTATGCCTTAATTCTTTGGTTACTTCGGCATATTCATTTCGAATCTTCTTTAACAACACGGAAGCGTCATCTTTTATGTTGCCATTTTCATCTATAGTTTTCTTTATGGAATTAATTATTTCATCATATGTTCCTAATCCAAGTATAAGATTTACTATACCACTTTGAAATAATGAGGGCTTTTGTTCCTTGAACATCGCTTTTAGTGATTTTATTCCTTCAAAGAATCTTAGAAGACTCAGAAATTCTAAACCCTCGGCGATTATTCCATTCTCTATTTTTCGCAGTATACTTCTGATGTCTAAAAATGCATCGGAAGTAGGATAACCAATCACGCGGACTATATCGCACAATTCCGAGACATATTGGAGTTCCTGTGAGGGGTTTATATTGTACGGATTAAGATTTTCGAGATACTCCTTTCCAAGCGAAGAATAGCAATACTGTTTATAGCTATCGAGCACAAGATTGTAATCTATCTTATTCTTAATATATTCCAAATAATTGATTTTGTCTTCTAAATTTTTTTCAATTGATAACATTTCTATACCTCCGGACATTTTGAACTTTAAAAATTTTAATAATCGTAAATTACATCAACTTAGAACGTAGACATTGCCGTATATTTTTTTAGTATCGATGTAAAATTCTGGATTGTGCTTTTTACTAAGTACAAAAAGAACTCTTCTATCGACTTTTGGAAGGTCAACATAACCATCTGTGAATATTATTATACCTTCACTTCTGAAATCTTTTTGGGCTATATCTACAGCGGGTTGTAAGTCAGTTTCACCACCGCCGTAAACTTCGAAATTCTTCCATTCTCCTCTCTTGTATTTTCCAACGAATGTAACTGACTTATCTACTTGGATAACATTTAATTCGACACCCAATCGGGCTAAACTCTCTATTTCTGACATAAAAGCATTTAGCTCTTCTTCTATTATACTTCCACTTGTGTCAATTATTACAGTTAGTTTGGGGTCGTAGATATACCTCCATCCTGGTTGGTCATCGTATCTCCTATTAGGCCTGAGAGGTGTAGAATATTTATCTCCTTTTTGTGATAGTCCAGCGAATCTTCTAATTGCCACTTCCCAATTTATAACAGGTTTAGATATAAATATTTCAATATCTTGCCTTAAACCAGATGGAAGTTCTTTTCCAAAAAGATTAAAAGCTTTGCCAACCTTCTGCTGGACTAGTTCAACAATCATGTCAGTTGGTATATCACTTTCTATCTCATGATTTTGTGGCAACTTTTCTGCAATTGCTTCTATATCGTAATTTCCCTTCTTTAAAAATTCCTCTATTATGTAGTCATGATACTCTTCAGCGGTCCTATTCAACATATTAGCTGGTGGACCAACAAATATAACGTCGTTATCTGCGCCATGTCCTTCTTCTATCAAAACATTTAGAGGAACACTAAGTGCATCAAGTTGTGGGATAAATTGGTTAATAGCAGCATCTTGGGCAAGGTCCCACACAGCCTTATCCCGTTTATCTTTTGGTTTTATCAAATAATGCCTGTTTATGAAATGCATCAATTCGTGTAGTATCAAACCTTCAAGAAATATCTCAGACTTAATTTTTACACTCACGGGATTGTATAAAAATAAAAAATCTCCATTCCTTGTAATAGTAAGTTTTATGTTTTTAACGTTTGCTTCTTTGAATTTACTTCCCATTAGAATGTACGCATAAAACGAGTTAATTTTTATCAATTTGGCAAAAACATTGTCCAATTTTTTCTCAATATCTGACATAATCTTACATATCACATCGCTTTCAAATTAAATATTGGTTTTTAAAAGATAATTTTAAATTTTGCCTCAAGGTAAGGTGTATCATTACTCGTAATAAACATACTTCTATAAGAAAGCCATCTAATCAAAAAATTATATCCAATTCCTATCGAAAATTCTTCTTTTATATAGGTTATTTTAAGGTCAATTCGTGTTCTAAATAGCTCATCGGTCTTTGGTGTTGGAATATTTAAATTAAATGCTGGATCGTACCAAAAGTAAATCGATGAGTAATATCCTCCAATTTCAAATTTTATGTTCAAATCCTTTAAGTAAATGGAAGGAACAACTCCAAAATACAGTCTTCCAACCTCGGAAGCTTCATTTGGAGTTGCAGGCTTAGTAGTAAGAAATACAGGAAACTTCATCTGAAAACTGTCGATATTAAGGTAAGGCATAATATTTAGTTGAAAACTGTTAGACATGATATCGAAGCCACCGGAAAAACTTATCATAAAATGTTCATCGTTATAAATTGGAAATTTTAAACCAATCTCACTGTAGGGGAATCCCAATGTATATTCTAAATTACTTTGATTTTCGGTTATTCCGATACCATCTTTGGTATTGATGAAAAATTCAATAGGTATCGCGATTATAACAATAAGTAAAAAATATAATGTGAATATCTTTTTCATATGTCCCCTCCTCGTATAATAAGTTCGGTAAAAATTAAAATTGGTCTTTGAAAATTGAATGCATATTTTTTAACACCTCTGGTAAAATAGTTTCAGGTTGCCCCTCCTTGAGACTTTGTTCTCTTAAATAAGAT